>CAJWFY010000182.1 GCA_913031655.1 uncultured Flavobacteriaceae bacterium | reverse complement strand
AAAGAAATAAGACAGTAACAATCCAAAAAAGATTTTTGTCTTTATTGAAAAGAAAAATCAACCCAATAATTCCTAATAACAATGGGAGCATATAATATTTGTTTCTTCCTTTGTTGTTTAATACATCTGAGGGAAGGTTAGTTTGTGGTCCCAGCCTAAGCTCATCTATAAAGTCTATTCCGCTTATCCAATTTCCATTTAAAACATCATATTTCCATTGAAGATCATTTTGTTTTCCACTAAAATTCCACAAAAAATATCTCCAATACATTGAGCTAATTTGATATTGAAAAAGATATTTTAAATTTTGTAAAAGAGTCGGTTTTTCAATGTCTAAATAACCACCATATTCAGATAAAAATTTATGATAATTTTCAGAATCTATGTCCCCTTCATTTACTTTTATTTTGAAATCCGAAACTAATTGTAATAATTGCTTCTCGTCTTTGTATTCTGCTTTTATTTCAAAACTTAAATAACCAAAGTGTTTCATGTAATTTGGAGCATGTTCCGAACTCCACATTCTTGGCAATAAACCCATATGGTCATTATTGGAATTTATTTTTCCGGATTCCCAATCATTAACTATTATATATTTTCCAGACTTTAAATCCTTTTCATATTTAGGTTTGTCATCTTTATAAGGCTTTTCTGGGTCTTGACCTGCGTAAACATCAGAAAACATTGGTCCGTAAAACAGATGAGTATCTGGGTATTGTTCTAAATTGTAGTAAGCTAATAAAGCACGAGCATCAGAGGGAGAGTTTTCATTAATTACAGTATTGGCATTTGATCTGATAGGAATCATTAACCAGGACGAAAAACCAATAAAAACAAACATAACACACAGTAACAATGTGTTTATTTTGATCCAATTTTTTTTTCTTGTGAGTTTAATTCCGTAATAGAACAAAATAAGAATTAAAACAGCCGTAAAAATAGTTCCAGAGTTAAAAGGAAGCCCAAAGCTATTTACAAATAGCACTTCTAGATTCCCGAAAAGCCCTAATGCTGAAGGAAGTAATAGCTTAAATATAAATAGTAGTATCGTAACCGAAATAACATTAGCAATCAAAAAGCTTTTAAAATTAGGATTGGGATTTTGTTTAAAAAAATAAATCATTCCTATTGCAGGTATTGCTAATAATCCCATAAAATGAACCCCAAAAGATAATCCAATAACAAATGAGATTAATATAAGCCATTTGTTTCCTCTCTCTTTGTCCATATTTTCTTCCCATTTAAACCCTAGCCAAAACAAAACAGCCATTATAAGAGTAGCCATTGCATAAACTTCTGCTTCAACCGCATTAAACCAAAAACTGTCTGAAAATGTAAAGCATAATGAGCCAAGAAGGGATGAGCTAAGTATTAATAAAGCCTGTGAATTAGAGACTGATTCAGATTTTAGAATAAGTTTTTTGCCAATAATTGTTAAAGTAAAAAATAAAAAAAGTATGGTAAATGCACTTGCAAATACTGACATCATGTTTACCATTAATGCAATTTGATCTATTTCTGAGGCGAAAAAAGAGAAAAATGCGCCCAGCATTTGAAAAAAAGGTGCTCCGGGTGGGTGTCCCACTTGTAATTTAGCAGAAGTGGAGATATACTCAGCGCAGTCCCAGTAACTAGCTGTGGGTTCAACTGTCAAAGAATAAGTTGTGAGAGCAATTAAAAAGGCAATAAGGCCAATTAGACTATTCCATTTTTCGAATTTTTTAATATGCATTTCTGTTAATTTGCAAAGCGAAAATATACAATAATCTCTATTAAATTTTCATAATAATTTTTTAAATATATTTTATTTGCCTACCTAAAACTTTATACTAAATTTGCCGTGCGTTACATTGGCCTATGGTGTAACTGGCAACACGCCTGGTTTTGGTCCAGGAGAGTCTAGGTTCGAGCCCTAGTAGGCCAACTATAATTCAATATGTAGTTGTGTTTAAGATTTTTTATAATAGAATTTCTTATATTTGCACAGCATTACTGAAAAATTGAGGGGGACACTGTCCCCCTCTTTATTAAATATATAGTTTGAAAAAA
>CAJWFY010000181.1 GCA_913031655.1 uncultured Flavobacteriaceae bacterium | reverse complement strand
CCATATTTAAAACTACCTACGTACTTATCTCCATAATTATAGATGTAAGTACCTTCACCTTGTTTTTCACCATGTTGATATTCACCTATATATTTATCTCCATGACTGTAAGTATAAGTACCTTGACCATGAGGTGTTCCATCATCTTTTTCTTCACCTTCATACATACTAATATTAACCTTCTTTATACCTAATTTAGTTTTAGGAGTTTTGTTCTTTTATACTCACATTGTAATCAAAATAAATATTAAAGGTAAAGAGTAATCGATATATCTCTCTGGATACTATCGTGGTTTATAGATTAGTTTTTGGTTGTCAGTTTTGAGGGGTGGGTGTTATTGCCATAAATTTGTCTGATTCAAATTTTATTAATTAAGGATAGAGTTTTTAATTAGTATTAAACTAATGGAGTGATATCTGAATATGTTTATTTTTTAATCAAAAAATATATTTAAGGTAAATAGTAAATTATTAAATAATAACCTCAAATCCTTCAAATTCTGGATGTCCTAAATATATGTCACTGTGTTGACCTGCACCTTTATGCGCTTGTCTAAAAGCGTCTGATTTTGTCCAATTTATAAAATCTTCTTCTGAATTCCATTCACTATGAGACGCATAAAGTCTGTGAGTGTCTTGTTTTTTCCCTTTTATTAAATTAAACTTCTTAAAACCAGGAACGTTCTCTAAGTGAGTATCGCGTTCTTTCCAAATATTTTCAAAATCATTTTCACGTCCTAAAGTAATTTTAAATCTATTCATTGCTATGTACATATTTTTTACTCCGTTATTGAACAATAAAATTTGTAAAATTCATTATTATAAAACTGAATTATCATTAAATTATATTATTACAAATTTATTAATTAAATATATTTCTTATCTTTAAAGTTATAATTAATAATATTACTTATTGTTGGATTATTAAAAAACAATCCTACTTCGGTGAAATCCTTACAGATTAATTTTGATGATGAAATTGCAACATTTCTATAAATTTTATCAACCATTTTATCTATCAAGTTTGTTGCTGTTTCTTCTCTTTTAACTTGAAAATTATACAATACTGACAATATATCTTTTTCACTTTCTCCTAAAAAACAACAATTTGACACTCTAAAATCAATTTTTTTTGTAAGCGACAAAACAATAGACCTCAATAAATCATCTATAGGAATCATTGTTTTTTGGATTTTATGATTTGATAGTAAATATTTTAATACTGGCATTGGATTTTGGGCGTATAAAACTGCTGTAACCCATTCTCTTACGCATCCAATAAATAGATTGTCTACATCATTAAGTTCTGAAACTTTTATCAAATTCATAAAAAAACTTTCTTAGACATTGTTATTCTGATAATGATAATGATTATCATTACTCAAGAATAAGTCAAAACTTTTTTATAAATTTTTGTCTGATTATTGTGTGGATTATAGATTAGGTTTTGGTTGTCAGTTTTAAAGGAGTGAGATCTATCAAAATTATTCCCATAAGAATATATTTTACTCCAACTTAGATGAGTCATTATAGTTTTTTTTAAGTGAAACTTAGTTAAGTAAACTAAAGTTGGTAGAGTTTTGGGGTATCACTTTTTCTAAAATATATTGAAGATTGCAATTAATTTTTTCTTAATACAGAATATATAAAAAGTTACTTTAGGAGTATGAAAATGTTATTTATGGTTATAAACACACACGATTATTCGACATGCATGGCACAAGATGAAGATAAAATGAAAGTAATAGGTGATATTGTAAAAAGAGCATCAGAATGTGGAGTTACTATTCACGCAAGATATTCAAATCGTCTTGAACATACTAATTTTTATGTGATTGAATCAAATGATATGGAATCTATAGATAAACTTTTTGAACCTGTTCTAACGTTGGGTCATTGGGATATAACCCCAGTAGTAAAAAAGTAAAATCATTTTCTATTTATCCAGAATTTATTAAATTGAATGAAGGTTTATCAGAAGAGATATTACCATATCCAATTAATCCATTAAAATAATAATAATTGCTATTTAGTAATTTGATATTTCTCTCTGGATACTATCGTGGTTTATAGATTAGGTTTTGGTTGTCAG
>CAJWFY010000180.1 GCA_913031655.1 uncultured Flavobacteriaceae bacterium | reverse complement strand
GATGACGGAAAATATTATAAATCTTGGTTAAAAAAATAACATATGATAATTGATATACCAGAAAATTCAGATTTTTCTATTTACAACATCCCATTTGGAATTTTTTCAACTAAACTACGAACACCAAGAGCTGGGGTTGCTATTGGTGACCATATTTTAGATTTAGTTGCCTTATCTGAACTGGGAGTTTTCGATTTCGATACATCTGTATTTAATAAAAACACATTAAATGATTTTATTTCTTTAGGTAAGCCAATCACTAATAAAGTAAGATCTTCTATTCAACTTTGGATTTCAGATGAAAATTCTCCAATTTCAAATAAACCAAAATTATTTGTACTTCAATCTGAATCACAAATGCACATGCCAATAAATGTTGGGGATTATACTGATTTCTATTCAAGTATTGAGCATGCGACTAATGTAGGTACAATGTTTCGTGATAAAGAAAACCCGCTTCTTCCAAACTGGAAACACATCCCCGTAGGCTATCACGGAAGGTCTAGTTCAATTATTATTAGCAAACAGCCTGTCATCAGGCCAAAGGGTCAGGTACTCCCTCCAAATTCAACTCAGCCAGTATTTAAAGCTACCGAACGTTTAGATTTTGAATTAGAAATGGCTTTTATTACTGGTAAAAAAACAGAACTTGGAGATTCTGTTTCAGTTGATAATGCTGAAGATCACATTTTTGGATTAGTTCTTTTAAACGATTGGTCGGCAAGAGATATTCAAAAATGGGAATATATTCCTCTAGGACCATTTTTAGCAAAAAGTTTTGCTTCATCTATATCTCCCTGGATTGTAACATTAGAAGCATTAGATCAATTTAGGTTAGCTGGTCCTGACCAAAATCCTGAGGTTTTACCTTACCTTAAGTATAATGGGAAAAAGAATTATAATATAGAATTAGAAGTGTCTATAAAGCCTGAAAATTCTGAGGATCAAGTTATTGCAAAATCTAATTTTAAATATTTATATTGGAATATGGTGCAACAATTAACCCATCAAAGTGTAAATGGGTGTAATATTAATGTAGGCGATCTTTATGGTTCAGGAACTATTTCAGGAAAAACACCTGATTCATATGGTTCAATGCTTGAACTTTCTTGGATGGGAACAAAACCTATTAAAATGAAAAATGGATCTGAAAGAAAGTTTTTAAACAATGGTGATACGATTACTCTTCGTGGATTTAGTCAAAAAAATGGACAACGTGTTGGTTTTGGTGAAGTTGTAACAAAAATATTACCAGCTAAATAGTTTATATGAATACTATAAAAACAATTGATCCAAATGATATAACTCAACAAGAATTGCATGCATATCTTCTTTCTGCTATTGCGCCTAGACCAATTTGTTTCGCAAGCACGGTAGATAAAAATGGTAATGTTAATTTAAGTCCTTTTAGTTACTTTAATGTTTTTAGTTCTAATCCTCCTATGATGATTTTTTCTCCTGCTAGAAGTGGAAAAAACAATTCACTAAAACATACACACGAAAACATAAAAGAAGTCCCTGAAGTCGTTATTAATATCGTCAACTATGATATGGTAGAACAAATGTCATTAGCTAGTAGCAGCTATGATAAAGACGTCAATGAATTTATAAAATCCGGATTAACGCCGATTCCAAGTAAAAAAATAAAACCTCCAAGGGTCAAAGATTCACCTGTATCATTTGAGTGTACTGTTTCAAAAATAATAGAATTAGGTGATGGTCCAGGATCAGGAAATCTTATACTTGCAAAAGTTGAACTAATCCATGTTAATACAAAGTATTTAAACAACAAAGGTTTTTTAGACACTACCCTATTAGACCTTGTAGGTCGCATGGGAGAAAACTGGTATATTAGAGCTACAAAAGAGTCCTTATTTGAAATAACTAAACCTATTAAAAGTAAAGGAATAGGAGTTGACAATCTTCCAAAGAGTGTTAAGGAAAGTACCGTATTAACTGGAAATAATTTAGGACGTTTGGGTAATGTGGAACAACTACCTAATGATTCTGAAATTAAAAAAATCCTAAAGGATGAAAAAAATATTTCAACATTAGATTTAAATTCTAATCATACATTTGCTAAAAAAGAATTAGAAAAAGGCAATATT
>CAJWFY010000179.1 GCA_913031655.1 uncultured Flavobacteriaceae bacterium | reverse complement strand
ATTACTATTTTTTGTAAAAAAGTATCAAGCTTACCACTAGCCTCCCCTGCTTTAATTAGATTAACAACTACTGTATCGAAAATTTTTGTATGTTTTTCAAAACATTTTGATAATGCATTCCCAGATTCTAAATCTTTTTTAATAGTTGCAATAACTTTTTTCATAGGAGGTCTTGATGTTTGACCTTCTAACATTTCCAAAGTGTTTAATACTGGTAGCCCTGCTCTAAGCATGGTTGCAAACTGTTTACAGAAAATTAAAATTTCTTGTGGTTTTATGCCTGTTCCAAAAGTAATAGAAGTTTTTTCTTTTTTGGTAACTACTTTCTTTTTTTTAGCTTCTTTTAACCTTGTGATTATTACTTTTTTTTCTTTAAGTTTATGAGCAGCTTCTGCATTATTTAAGGCTTCAATTTCTCCCTCAACATATTTACCAAGTGATATTCCTTTATATTCAAAGTTTAGCATTAAGTAGATTGTAGAACTCTTTCATATTCCGCAAACGAAAGATCACCGCTTAACAGCATGTCTTGCCCCATATCTTGCATGGTTCTAAACCCATTTTTTTTTGCAATAGCATTTAATTCACTTTGTTGAAGGTCGGATAAAATTCCTGCTTTTAACTCATGATCAATTTCCAAAATTTCATAAATTCCCATTCTTCCCTTATAGCCAGAGCCACCACATTCATCACAGCCTCCACCTTTATAAATTTTAGCTCGTGCTGATTGTTCGGGTAAAAAACCAATAGAATTTAACAGTTTGGGGGTAATATTTTCATCAATTATTCGACATTCTAGACATGTTTTTCTTGCTAAACGTTGAGCCATAATCAAGGTTAAAGCTGCAGATATTAAATAATTTGGTGTGCCCATATTTTGCAAACGAGTAATTGAGCTTGAAGCATCGTTTGTGTGGAGTGTGCTGAATACTAAGTGACCTGTTAAGGCAGCTTTTAATGCAATATCTACGGTTGCTTTATCCCTAATCTCTCCAACCAAGATTACCTCTGGGTCTTGCCGTAAAAAAGATCTTAAGGCTTCTTCAAAAGTATAACCAATGGTTTCTTTTATTTGAACTTGACCAATCCCTTCCATTTCATATTCCACAGGATCTTCTGCCGTTAAAATATTCATCCCTGGTTTATTAATATGTTTTAAGACACTGTATAAAGTTGTTGTTTTACCACTACCTGTTGGTCCAGTAACTAATACCATTCCCTGAGGTGAACTTACGGCTTTAATAAGTTTTTTTAAGTCTTTTTCTTCAAAACCAAGATCGCTTAATGCTTTATCTCCCGCATCTTTATTTAAAATCCGCATTACAACACGCTCTTTATTTTTTGTCGGTAAAATCGATACCCTTAAATCAATTTCTTTAGTATCAGATTTAAATGTTGAAGCACCATCTTGAGGAACTCTTCGTTCTGCTATATCAAGTTTACTAATTATTTTAACTCTGGCAATAATTGCATCATAATTTTCATGTAAAAACTTTGAATACTTATCCATTACTTTTAAAATACCATCCACTCTAAATCTTGTTTGAGAACTACTTCTAAAAGATTCAATATGAATATCACTAGCACCTAGATTAATCGCTTCCGTGATTAACTTATTCCCAAAAACTATTACTTCTGTTCCAACTTCAACAATTTCTTCCTTATTTTCTATTTTTGCTACTTTCACATTTTTATCTGATATTTTTTGTGAATCTGTTTTCGTAAACCTTTCAATAAAAGAATTAATATTACTTATAGATGCTGCATATAATTCTGGCTCCATTTTTGTCATTGTTTTTAAATTTTTCATTAAGCTTAATTTTGATGCATCCGCTATTGCAATTTTTAAAACTCCGTTAGACATTTCAAACGGAACTAATGAATTATCCATAATATATCTAGCATCAATAATTTTTTTAATTTTAGGATCTATGACAGTTTTTTTTAAATCCACAACTGGTAAAGAATAATTGGTTGACAAAACTTTTAATATTTTTTCTTCATCAGCAAAATTTAATTCGAAAGCAGTTTCTAGTTTTGATTTTCCTATTTCAGCGCTTGTATTATTAATCTTAGTCATTTGCTCAGTTGAAATGGATGAGCTCTCCATTA
>CAJWFY010000178.1 GCA_913031655.1 uncultured Flavobacteriaceae bacterium | reverse complement strand
TAAAGAGAGTGGTTTATGAAATACAAGAAGAACTACCTCACATTAAAAACTTTGGGACCTTATCACCTATACCAGGGTTTGCTGATTGGTTTACTTATTTAGAGGAAACTAAGATTAAAAATATTTTAGGTAATCTAAAAGATCAAGATGTAACTTTTTTAAAATCACAAGATTTAAAATTAGGTGATAGTAGAATTATAAAAAATAAAGAAGCTATAATTAAATTGGTAGCTCATTATATTGTTAATGAAAAAAACCAACAAGGTTTACCAATAAATGATGTCAGTAGATTTCATTTAGGTAATGGAGCAATTGTTGATGATATAATTGTTAATGCAAATATATCTGAGACTGGATTCAAGAGATCCTTTGGTGTTATGGTTAACTATCTTTATGAACTTAAAAATATTGAAAAAAATCATGAAGATTATATGAATAATAATAAAACGATTGTTTCTAATAAAATAAAAAAATATTTAAACGATTAAATATGTCAAATACTGTAAGTAAAAATTTTCTAAAAGATTCTTATTTCATAAAGGATTTAAATTTATGTAGTGTTCGTTTAATTAATAATAGTAAATTCCCATGGATAATTTTAATTCCTAATAGAAAAAATATTACAGATATTACTGAGCTTAATCTAAAAGACCAAGTTTTGCTTATGAAAGAAATAGTATTTTGCAGTAAACTGATGAAAAAAATATTTAAAACTAAAAAACTCAATGTTGAAAAGATTGGAAATATAGTTCCACAATTGCATATTCATATAATTGCACGTTCTAAAAAAGATAGTACATGGCCTTTATCTGTGTGGGTAACTAAAGGAAAACCTTATTTAAAAGACTCACTGAAAACAGTTACTAGTAAGTTAAAAAAAAGTTTTTGAAATTGGGGTCGGGGTGGTTTCAGTCTCCCTACGCCACCCTTACATTACTTCTATGTGATTCTCTCTAAATAGTTACACACTTAATAATTGAAAGTAGACTTTATCAACTGCTTGCTTTAGTAAACTAGTTACCAGCATATTTTATAAATAATTAAAATTTAAAGAAACTTTGATCAAAACAACACTTTCATCTTTTGCTAAATCTATTGGATTTAATGCGCAAAACTATATTCCTAAGGAGGGAGCATCATTCTCTTTATTTAGAGTTGAGGTTTTATCAGGTTTAACAGTTGCATTAGCCCTTGTACCTGAGGCAATTGCTTTTGCTTTTGTTGCAGGAGTTGCGCCTTTATCAGGTCTTTATGCGGCTTTTATTGTTGGTTTAATCACCGCAGTATTTGGTGGACGTCCTGGAATGATTTCTGGAGCAACAGGTGCATTAGCTGTTGTAATGGTATCACTAGTTATGGATCATGGAGCTCAATATTTATTTGCAACTGTAGTTTTAATGGGTGTTTTACAGTTATTAGCAGGAGTTTTTAAGCTTGGAAAATTTATAAGAATGGTTCCCCAGCCAGTAATGCTAGGCTTTGTTAATGGTCTTGCAATCGTAATTGGTATTTCACAGCTTAGCCAATTTAAAACTATTAATACAATGGGTGAATCTGTTTGGATTACTGGAAACACTTTATATTACTCAATAGGTTTTGTTGCTTTAACAATGTTAATTATTTGGTTACTACCTAAAATTACTAAAGCTGTACCAGCAACATTAGCAGCAATTTTGGCAACATCAGTACTGGTCTTAGCTTTAAAAATTGATATTCCAAGTGTTGGAGATCTTGCAAGTGTTAAAGGAGGTCTGCCTGATTTTTCAATTCCAAGTGTTCCATTAAATTTTGAAACATTTAAGATCATTTTTCCTTATGCATTTATCCTTTCAGCTATTGGGTTAATTGAAAGTTTATTAACTCTAAACTTAGTGGGTGAAATTACCAATAAAAGAGGTGGTGCTAGTCAAGAATGTTTAGCTCAAGGCTTAGCAAATACTGTAACTGGTTTTTTTGGTGGAATGGGTGGTTGTGCGATGATCGGTCAATCTATGATTAATGTAAAGTCAGGTGGTAGAACTCGAATTGCTGGAATTGCTGCAGCATTATTTTTATTAATTTTTATTTTATATACTTCATCTTATATTGAGATGATTCCAATTGCGGCTCTTGTAGGTGTGATGTTTATGG
>CAJWFY010000177.1 GCA_913031655.1 uncultured Flavobacteriaceae bacterium | reverse complement strand
TTGATATATGATCTTCTATTAAAACATCAGCTCTATAACGTTTTTTAGAATCTTTATTATCAATTAATGGGTCATTAAATGCATCTACATGGCCAGAGGCTTTCCATATTGAAGGGTGCATTAATATAGCAGAATCAATATTGACTATATTGTCATTGAGTTGAACCATTGCCTTTAACCAATAATTTTTAATGTTGTTTTTAAGTGAAGCCCCATTTTGACCATAATCATAAACAGCACTAAGTCCGTCATAAATTTCACTAGAAGGAAAGACAAACCCATATTCTTTAGCGTGTGATATTACTTTTTTAAATTTTTCTTCTGAAGTCATAAAAGCAAAAATAGCAGATATATTTTAAAAAATTCTATTTATGTTATTTAAATAGAAATAGGGGAAAATAATTGTTAATTTGCTGGTGATTTGTAACTAAATATGAAAAAAACAAATTTTCTTTTAACGTGTTTAATCTCTATTCTTATCACTAATTGTGCAAAAAGAGGAGTTCCTGAAGGAGGGCTTATAGACGAGACTCCACCTTTTCTTGTGAAAGCTGAACCAAAACAAAATTCTGTCAATTTCAAAGAAAAACGCATTAGATTGTATTTTAATGAATACATTAAACTAAAGGATTTTAGAAAACAACTTGTAGTTTCTCCTCCGATTGAAAAAGCCCTTTATTCAATAAACCCTCAATCTGGAGCTTCAAAATATATTCAAATAGATATCAATGACTTATTGCCGGAAAATACAACATATGTTTTCAACTTTGGTCAAAGTGTGGTGGATAATAATGAAGAAAACTCATTGCCATTTTTTAAATATGTTTTTTCAACAGGAGAGTATATTGATTCTTTGAAAATTTCAGGAAATATAAAAAGTGCGTTCAATAGAGCCCCTGATTCCTTTATTTCTACCTTTCTATATCCTGTTGATGAAAATTTCAATGATTCTGTAGTTTTTAATTCTATCCCTAGTTATGTAGGCAGCACCCTGGATAGCACAAACTATGAGATGACAAATCTAAAAAAAGGCAAATATTTATTGGTAGCCATAAAAGATGTAAATAACAATTACAAGTTTGATCCAAATTTCGAACAAATAGGATTTGTGTCCAATTTAATTGACGTTCCAATGAATGACAGTCTAAATATTGAGGTTTTTAAAGAAGACTTGCCTTTTAAAAGTTTTAATCCATTTTTAGAAAGCGCCAATAGAGTTGGTTTTGGTTTTAGCGGAATGTACTCTAAGGTTAAGATAAAGTTATTGAATGATTTCGATAAGAAGGTTAAATCGGTCTTAACAAAAAACAAAGAAAAGGATACTTTAAATTACTGGTTTAATGATATTAAATATGATTCACTGAAATTTGTTATAAATAATAATGAACAAAAAAAATATTACACTATAAAATTTAAAGAAGCCGAAAAAGATTCTTTAATCATAACTCCATCTACTAAATCTAATTTGGGATTGAATGAAACGTTTAAATTATTTAGTAATATTCCTTTAGACAGTATTAATACTAAATACATTAAATTAATAAACAAAGATTCTATTCCAGTTCCTTTTAAAGCTTCCATTGATAAGAACAATTTTGATATAACTTTTGATTTTGAATTGCTCCCTAATGATAAGTACAAATTGTCTATTTTTCCTAATGCCATTAAAGACTTTTTTAAATCTTCTACGGACACCTTAAATTATAACTTTTCAACAAAAAGCAGGTCTGACTATGGGACAATTAAAGCAAGGTTTGAAAATGTTGCTAATTTCCCGATTATAGTACAGCTAACTAACGAAAAAGAAGAGATTGTTCAAGAAAATATTTTAGCATCTTACAACGATGCTTGTGTTTTTGAAAATATAATTCCGTCAAAATACTTTATTAGAATCATTGAAGATGCAAACAAAAATAAGAAGTGGGATACTGGAAATTTTTTAAAAAGAATTAAACCTGAGAAAACATTTCATTATGAAGATGAGCTTATTGTAAGAGCAAATTGGGTTTTAGAGGAGAAAATTAATTTAAGTAATTAAGCTAGGACTTTATCTTAGCTTTAATAAATTCCCTGTTTAATCGTGCTATATTTTCAAGTGAAATTCCTTTAGGACATTCTACCTCACAAGCTCCTGTAT
>CAJWFY010000176.1 GCA_913031655.1 uncultured Flavobacteriaceae bacterium | reverse complement strand
CCTACATCATGTACATCCAATCCTAAATAATGGGATGTTCCATGCATAAAATATTGCTTAAATAATGGGTTTTTAGCATCTTGCTTTTGCAAATCATTTTTATCTAATAGCCCTAATTTAATAAGTTCTAATTCCATTATTCTCCCAATTTCTGCATTGTAATCCTTGAACATAGTTCCTGGGCGCAACATATTGGTTGCCTCTTTCATTACATGCAATACTGAATTGTAAACTGCCTTTTGTCTACTTGTAAATTTTCCGTTTACGGGAATTGTTCTTGTTAAATCAGAAGTATAATTAGCGTATTCAGCTCCAAAGTCCATTAGTAAAATATCACCATCTTTACATGCTTTGTTGTTTTCAATATAATGTAACACACAAGAGTCTACTCCTGAACCAATAATAGGTTGGTAGGCAAAACCATTAGATCGATTTTTCAGAAATTCGTGCATTAGTTCTGCTTCAATTTCATACTCCATTACCCCTGGCTTAATAAAAGGAAGTATTCTTCTCAGTCCCTTTTCAGTAATGTTGCATGCGTTTTGCATTAGCTGTAATTCAAATTCTGATTTAATAACTCTTAGTTCATGCATAATTGGCGCTACTTCTAGTACTTTTTTTGTTGAGAACTTTTTTTCAATCATTTTCCTAAATCGATCATCTCTAGTTTCAACAGAAGATGCAGAACGACTATGAATATTTTTATTTAAGTAAACACCATTACATTTTCTAATTAATTCATCAAGCTTTCCTTCTAATTCATTAAGCCAATAAACTGTTTTTATTCCAGCAGTTTTTAGTGCGCCTTCTTTAGTAAGTTTTGCCCCTTCCCAAATTGCAATGTGCTCATTAGTTTCCTTTAAAAAGAGAATTTCTCTTTGCGACTCAACTTTATGATCAGGAAAAATAATTAGCACACTTTCCTCTTGATCCACGCCACTTAACCAAAAAAAATCACTGTTTTGCTTAAAAGGCATCGTTCCGTCTGCATTTGTAGGCATTACATCGTTTGCATTAAAAACAGCTAATTCATTAGCTTTTAATCTTATAGATAATTTTTTTCTATTATTAATAAATAATTGGCTATCAATTGGTAAGTATTTCATTGTTGTGTTTTAAAATATAATCAAAAGTATTAAATTATTAATTTCTGATGAATATTAATTAAAACTTTATAAACTAATTAGTGTACATTTTTAAAATTCTGCCTTATCTTTGCGATAATTATTTATTTAAATGGCTCAAAATTTATCTAGCTCGTCAATTGGAAGGAAAGTCTTAATGGCTTTATCAGGTTTCTTTTTAATGTTTTTTTTATTACAACATTTTTCAATTAACTTGTTATCTGTAATTGATGGTGATTTGTTTAATGAGGTTTCTCATTTTATGGGTACTAATCCTCTAATTCAATTTGTGCTTCAGCCTATATTAATTCTAGGATTTATGTTTCATTTATTTATGGGTATTTATCTTGACTTTAAAAATAACAAAGCTCGTCCTATAAAATACGCAATGGATAAGCCGTCTGCTAACTCAAATTGGATGAGTAGAAATATGATTATTTCAGGCTTGATGATTTTTCTCTTTTTAGGCCTCCATTTTTATGATTTTTGGTTTCCCGAAATTAACACTAAGTTTATTAAGGGTGATTGGACGGGATTACATGATGGAGAATATAGGTATTGGGAAGAGCTTAATCATAAATTTCATGATCTTTGGAGGGTTATTATTTATTGTATATCATTTATATTTCTGTCACTCCATCTACTTCATGGCTTTCAGTCTGCATTTCAGTCTGCAGGATTTAACTCAAACAAGTACACTCCAATTATCAAATCAGTAAGTAATATCTACGCAATTGCAATACCATTTGGCTTCATATTTATAGCATTATTTCATTATATAAATTATATAATATAACACCAAAAACTGAATTTTGAAAAATAAAACTTTAGATCCCCTTAGTGAAAAAGAAAACCAAAATTTATCAAAAATAAGTTCTGATAAACTTATTTCTAAATCTCCGAGCGGACCCATTTCTTCAAAATGGACCAATCATAAGAATAGTATAAATTTGGTAAACCCAGCTAACAAGAGAAATATTGACATAATTGTTGTTGGAACAGGACTAGCTGGTAGTTCCGCAGCTGCTTCTTTAGCGGAAATGGGCTATAACGTTAAAACCTTTTGCTACCAAGA
>CAJWFY010000175.1 GCA_913031655.1 uncultured Flavobacteriaceae bacterium | reverse complement strand
TGCTCTTTCTCTTTGCCTAATTTAAATTTTTTATTTTTTATTTTTAATCCTTTTGATAGAAACATAGGGGTTCTGTTTCCTGGACCAAAGGGTTCAAACTGCTTAAGTATTCTATAAAATTTTGGAGTAATAAAATCTAAATCTATTTCAGATTCAATAATTATTTCTGGTTCAGAGCTTTTACTTTCAAATATTTTTGAAACAGCCATTTCAAATTTATTTTTAAAATTTAAATAATTTTCTTTTTTGATGGTCAACCCAGCTGCATATTTATGTCCTCCAAATTGACAAATTGTCTCACTGCAATCTTCCAAAATCTTATATAGATCAATCCCTTTAACAGACCTTGCTGATGCGGTTAACTCACCATTTTTTGATTCACAAAAAACAACGGTGGGTTTATAATGTTTTTCAATTAACCTTGAGGCAACAATACCTATCACCCCTTTATTCCATGACTTATTAAAAACAACAGTAGAGTTTGTTTCTTTTTTATCTTCTTTAATATAATCTAAAGCTTGATTTGTTGTTTCTTTTTCTACTTCTCTTCTAGAATTGTTTAACGATTCTATTTTTAAAGCTAATTCATCTGCTTTTTGAGTATCTGTTTCAATTAACAACTCTAAAGCCAGTGAAGCGTGCTCCATTCTTCCTGCTGCATTTATTCTAGGAGCAATATGAAACATTAAGTCTCCTATGTTAAATTCTTTTTTAACTCTATTTTTAAATAAACTGTTAATTCCTGTTCGTGGGTTTGAATTGATTATTTGTATTCCAATATGAGCTAAAATTCTATTTTCTCCTACAAGAGGAACAATATCTGCCGCAATTGCAATTGCCACTAAATCTAAATAATTAATAACACCATCTATTTTGTTGTTAATCTTTAATTCTATTGCTTGTATTAATTTAAATCCTACTCCACACCCACACAATTCTTTAAATGGATATTTACAATCTTTTCTTTTTGGGTTCAGCACTGCTAAAGCCTTTGGAATAGATTCATCAGGATTATGATGGTCACAAATAATAAAATTAACATCTTTTCTTAAAGCATAAGCTACTTGGTCATGTGCTTTTATTCCACAATCCAATGCAATTATTAATTTTTGATTTTTTTGGTCAGCTAAATCTATAGCCTTAGTTGAAATGCCATATCCTTCTAAATTTCTATCAGGGAAATAAGTCACTACTTTACAGCCTAGTGATTTTAAATACATGCTTAAAAGAGCGACTGACGAGGTGCCATCCACATCATAATCTCCAAATATCATAACAGACTCTTTATTTTGAACTGCTTGCAAAACTCTATCCACAGCAAGATTCATGTCTTTCATTAAAAAAGGGTCATGAAGCTGATCTAAACTTGGTCTAAAAAAATCTTTAGCTTGATCGAAAGATTTAATTCCCCTGTTTACTAGCATTGAGGAAAGAATCGTATCAATATTTAAATCTTTTGAAAGTTGATTGACAGTTTCTAAATTCTCGTTTTTTTCTATTATCCAGTTCATTTTATTTTTCCCTTTCCATCTACGACAATTACAAACTCTCCTTTTGGAGATTTTTCTTGAAAATGATTAATTAATTCTAAGACAGTGCCTCTTAGAGTCTCTTCATATATTTTGGTTAATTCTCTTGAAACCGAAATTCTTCTTTCAGCTCCAAAGACATCAGAAAAATTATTTAGAGTACGTATTAATTTATGAGGAGATTCATAAAAGACCATAGTCCTGCTTTCTTCGCTTAGATTATCAAGTCGTGTTTTTCTTCCCTTTTTGACAGGTAAAAATCCTTCAAAAATAAATTTTTCAAATGAGATTCCGCTAATTAATAATGCTGGAATTAAAGCAGTTGCGCCTGGCAAACATTCAATTTCAATATCATTTTCTATGCATGTCCTAGTTATTAAAAATCCTGGATCAGAAATTCCAGGTGTTCCTGCGTCGGAAACTAACGCTATATTTTCCCCTGATTTTATCTTTTCAGCCATGTGCTGGACTTCCTTATGCTCATTAAATTGATGATGTGATCTTAGTTTAGATTCTATCTTAAAGTGATTAAGTAATTTTTTGGTTCTTCTTGTATCTTCGCATAAGATTAAGTCAACGCTTTCTAATACTTTAATGCCTCTGATTGTCATGTCATCTAAGTTCCCTATTGGGGTTGGAACAATATATAGTTTTGCCATGTTGAATTAATTTTAGCACATTTGTCAAACGTTTAAAGTTAACTAC
>CAJWFY010000174.1 GCA_913031655.1 uncultured Flavobacteriaceae bacterium | reverse complement strand
CAACAATACATAGCCTAATAGTTGGATATGAACTTTCTAATGAGAAAAGTTTTTTGGATGAGGCAATACTGAGATCAAAACCACTCACCTCTCGAAAAATAGAAAAGAAAATAACATCATATAAAACTCAAAGGGAATTGGCTAATGCACTTTTAAAAACGCCAAGGCTGAGTGAAAAACCATTTTTTAAAAGATTTAATGGTGATTCAAATGCTAGAAATCTAAGAAGCAGTAATTGGAATGTTTTGCATGGTTTAAGAGTTTTTGCATGGACTCATATGTATAGCATTCCATGGTTAGAATATTGGATGGATCATCAAGAAACAGATAAATGATGTAATAATGAAATATCTTTTTCTATTGTTTTTAATTGTTCCTTCCGGTATAAAAGGTCAATTGCAGTCTAGTTTAAAACATGAAATTGATCAACATCAAAAAGGAGTTGGATTATGGTGGGCAGGTCACAATGGTTGGATAATCAAGTCAAATGGTTTGGTTATTAGTACAGATATATTATTAGACTATGATAAAAGAATTAACAAACCACCAATTAGCGAAAAAGAACTTGCTCAAATTTTAGATATATCTTTCGTTACTCATTATCATAAAGATCATTTTGCTACAAGTGTTTCAAAAGTTTTAATAGAAGAATCAGATTGTATTTTTGTGATTCCCGAGAGTTGTTTGGAAATAGCCAAAGAACTAAATATTCCCGCTGAACGAATAAAACTAGCTGTCCCAAGAAAAGAATTTGAAATTTCAGGTGTAAATGTAACTCCAATAAGAGCAATTCACGGGAATGCCAATTTTGCAATCTATTACAAAGCGAATTTAAAAGATTGTGGTTATTTGATTGAAATCGATGGAAAACGTTTTTTGCAACCAGGCGACTCATTTCTTCTAGAGGATCATTTAATTCTTGAGGACATAGACGTACTTTTTTTTTCTCCTACAGAGCATAATATGTATATAAAAAATAGTCTCACTTTGATTAATAGATTAGAACCAAAATATATCCTACCTCAACATCATAGTACAGTTAAGATAAATTCCGAAACTTTTTTTTGGGCTAAGGGGTATCAAAAAGAGGTTAAAAAAAAGCTATCTGAAAAATTAAAAAAGCGGTATTACATTTTAAAAGAAGGTGATAAGCTTTTAATTATTTAGACTTAAAAGCAATCTAATATTAGTAATGTTGATATTGGAGTAATTATAGTTTTTACACGGCTAGTTTTTTTTTAGATCAATTTTGATCATTTTATTGCTTTTATAATTAATACAATCTACCTCATAATACTAAATAGTTAACTCAAAGTTATTGATAGTAATTAACTTTATTATATTTAATTTACTAATTCAATTAGCTTATTTATTTAGACTAATAACACTTACCTGTTTTTTGTATGTAATTTATCTTTTCATTCAAAAAATACTGTAATCCTTCACTTAAATTGAGGTTTTTTTTATTGTATAATTAAGATCAATCAGTTATTGTAAAATTATAATTTAAGATACTTAACAAATCTTCTTTCATATTTTTATACTTTAGAGTATGATGATTTTCTCATTTACTTTTATTGATTATTCTGCTTTTGGAATATGGGTTTTAATAAGCATATTCATTTCTTATATTCTTGTTCAAAAATTCAACCTCTTTGGCGGAGATTCAAAAAGCCATAGAATATTATGCATGGGACTGATTCTTGGTCATCTTTTGTACCTCATTTGGAAAAAACTTTGGCTTTATATAGTTGGATTATTTTACCTTTAAAAAGATATGATTAAAATACTCAAAAGTATAACGGTTTATTCCTTGTGCGTTCTCTATACTTTTACAGGAGTAAAACATTTCACAGACTTAGATTTTTTTCTAGTAATTATTCCCCCTTACCTTCCTTATCCTGAGCTCTTGGTTTATGTTTCAGGGTTTTTTGAGATTCTATTTGGGGTTTTACTAATTCCAATAAAGACCCGTAAGTACGCCGCACTGGGCTTAGTTATTTTACTTATTGCAGTATTTCCTGCAAATATTTATCTATTTAATTCTGAAATAGCTCAAAACAGTTATGGGATAAGTCGTCAATTTGCATTAATTAGGTTGCCATATCAAATACCTTTAATTGTAATTGCATACTGGCACTCCAGGGAAAACAGCTCAAAGAAATTTGATTTAATAGCTATTATACTTTTTATTCCTACAATAATTTATTTTTTGTCCTTAGTTTAAAAAAAAATTCAAGTAGTTTTTCCTTTAATATTATGATATCATTAACATTTATTGCATATTCGCACGACATTAATCA
>CAJWFY010000173.1 GCA_913031655.1 uncultured Flavobacteriaceae bacterium | reverse complement strand
AAAGATTCTAAAAAACGTTATAGAGCTGATGTTTTAATAGAAGATCATATATCAAAAATTGAAAAAAAAATTGACAAAGAAGTTGTAAAGGCTCAAAAAAGATTTGGCGAAAATTTTGATAAAGAAGAATTTATCAAAACGAACCCTAGAGTTTTACAGTATTTCGACAAAATAAAATTAATTCATAATGATTTTTCAAAAGCACTTGAAGATGACGACTTAGTTAGTTTAAAAAAAATGATAGAGGACCTAGAGATTGTTTGTCCAGTTTCTGGCTCAAAAAAATGGACTGATATTAAACAATTTAATTTAATGTTTGGCACAAAACTAGGGGCTTCGTCAGAAAATGCAATGGATTTATACTTAAGACCAGAAACTGCTCAAGGCATCTTCGTAAATTTTTTAAATGTTCAAAAAACTAGTAGGTTGAAAATTCCTTTTGGAATAGCCCAAATTGGTAAAGCCTTTAGAAATGAAATTGTAGCCAGGCAATTTATTTTTAGAATGAGAGAATTTGAACAGATGGAAATGCAATTTTTTATAAAACCGGGAACTCAAATGGAATGGTACAGTAAATGGAAAGAAACTAGATTAAAGTGGCATTTGTCATTGGGAATAAAAGCTGAAAACTATAGATTTCATGATCATGAAAAATTAGCACATTATGCTGACGCTGCTTGCGATATTGAATTTAAATTTCCATTTGGGTTCAAGGAATTAGAGGGGATTCACTCTAGAACTGATTTTGATCTAACTAATCATGAAAAATTTTCTTCAAAAAAAATTAAATATTTTGATAATCAAACTAATGAAAGATACACCCCTTATGTTTTAGAAACCTCTATTGGTTTAGATAGAATGTTTTTAGCCGTTTTTTCAAACTCACTTGAGGAAGAAGTTTTACCTGATGGATCGATAAGAACTGTTCTTAAATTACCATCAATATTAGCTCCTATAAAAATTGCTATTCTTCCTTTAATTAAAAAAGATGGTTTACCGGAGCTTGCTAAAAAAATATTTGAACAATTAAAATGGGATTATGAGGTGATTTATGACGAAAAAGATGCGGTAGGAAGAAGGTATAGAAGGCAAGATGCTTTAGGAACTCCTTTTTGTATAACAATAGATCACCAATCAATTGAAGATGGAACAGTAACAATAAGGGATAGAGACTCTATGATTCAAGAAAGATTAACTCTAGATGAAGTGACTTCTAAAATAAAGTCAGCTTTAAATATTCAGACTTGGCTAAAAGCATAATATGAAAATTTTCTCTTACAATGTTAATGGTATAAGAGCCGCTATTAAGAAAGGATTTTTAAACTGGTTAGAAGAATACAGTCCAGATGTAATATGTCTTCAAGAAATCAAAGCAAATGAGGATCAGCTAGATTTAGAAGTATTTTCTGAAATTGGATATAAATATAATTATTGGTTTTCTGCAAATAAAAAAGGATATAGTGGGGTTGCTATTTTGTCAAAATCTGAACCTAAGAATATACAATATGGAACCGGGATTGATCATATGGATTTTGAGGGAAGAAACTTAAGAGTTGATTTCGAAGAATTTTCCGTTATGAGCTTGTATTTACCATCTGGAACTAACATCAAAAGATTAGGATACAAATTTAAATATATGGAAGAATTTCATAATTATATTGTGGAATTAAAAAAAACAATTCCAAATTTAATTATCTGTGGAGATTATAATATTTGTTGTGAAGCTATAGACATCCATGACCCGATTAGAAACGTCAAAGTATCTGGGTTTTTGCCTGAAGAAAGACTTTGGATAGCTGATTTTATTAATTCAGGTTTTATAGACTCTTTTAGATACTTGAATTCTGAGCCACATTGCTATAGCTGGTGGAGTTACCGAGCGAACTCTAGAGTTAATAATAAAGGATGGAGAATAGATTATAATATGGTCAGTGAAAACTTAAAGTCAAAAATTTCATCATCTTATATTCTAAATCAAATTTTTCATTCGGATCATTGTCCTATTGCTGTAGAATTAAATCTTTAATTAATGAAATATACTTATTTACCAAATACTGATATAAAAGTTAGTAAAATTTGTCTTGGAACGATGACTTTTGGAAATCAAAATACAACCGATGAGTCAGAAGAACAGATGAACTATGCTTTAGAAAACGGAGTCAATTTTTTTGATACAGCTGAGCTTTATCCTGTTCCTGCTTCACCAGAAAGATATGCTGATACTGAAAAGATAATCGGTAATTGGATGAAAAAAAAATCAAACAGAAATAAAATTATTCTAGCAACTAAAATTGCAGGCCCTGGAGATTACACCAAACACATAAG
>CAJWFY010000172.1 GCA_913031655.1 uncultured Flavobacteriaceae bacterium | reverse complement strand
TTTCAATTTGATGGAAATGAAATGGCATCGTTTTACTTAAGCAATGATAACTGGATTCAAGGTAAGGAAATTAGTTTGTCAAGTTTTCAAGAAGAAGATGAAGATGAACTAATCATGGAAAACTGTTCCCTAGATTCAATTATAGATGAAAATCAAAAAAAATTTATTTATATATATGATTTTTTAAATTTATGGACTTTTTTTATTGAAATATTTGAAATCAATTCAATTATAAAAGATGAAAAATATCCTAAGTTAATTTTTTCGTTAGGAAAAATTCCTGAAAAAGCGCCAGATAAAAATTTTGAGGAAATAAAAGATAATGATTTTGAAGATGACTTTGAAGATGACTTTGAAGATAATTATGATGATTATAATTAATCAACATTTAACATACCACGATTTTCATAGTTCTTAAGAACATAATCAAATGCAGCTTTTAATATTCCACCCATATTGCTAGTTTTTTTAAAACTTTCATCCCTAGTAAGGGAGTAAATTTGTTTAGATAATAAATCTATTTTTTTTTGGGTTGAAATATTATCATTCATCATACACTTAATAATTTTTTTTACTCTACTTTCAGAACTTAAAATTCTTTTTGCGATAATAGATCTTTCCTCAGTTTTATATTGATCTACAGAATGTTTATTCAGCTTTTCTTTAATTAAATCCATTATAATTTTATTTTCTTTAAAAAACTGAGGTCTATAAACCTTTAACTTACCTTCAAAAGATTGTTGGTCAAAATCTATCGCTCTAATTTTATATATAACTTGATCAAAATCATGAGTAGGAATAATCACATAATTATATGATCTCATATCTCCAAGAAGTCTAATCATACATCTTTCATTAAACTTTACAAATTCTTTTGCAATCTGAGCTTTTTCCGATGCATTACATTTACTTAAAAAGTCGCTAAAAAATTCGTCTCCTGGAATTCCAGCAATATGTTCCTCTATTAAAGTGTTTTGATAAACTAAAAAATTTAAATTATCAGGTGATAAAATATGCTCAAGCTCTAGTCCATAAATTCGTGAGGCATCTGCTTTTTTAACATAGAAATATGTGAAATTATCATTTAAAATATTTCTAATTTTGACTCTAAATGGTTTCGAATTTCCAAAAGTACAATAATCAATTGCGTCAACATTTAAAAATTCCACATTAGCCTCATTTCCATCTGAATGCAATAAATTATATACTCGTTTTAAACTTTCATCAATTTCTTTTCTTTCAAAATCAGAGTAAAAAACTCTAACCCATAATGTGTCAATATCCTTTTCGTTAAATACTGAAACTGATCCAGAAAACCTTTTTAAATCCTCATAAAATATAGGAATTATTAATTTTCTATTATAAAATGAAAGATAAGAATCTAAGTTTTTAGATATAGGAAATGAAGGTTTTTTATCTGACATCAATTTCTCGTACATATATAATTTTTTTCAAAGTTAACTCATTTATTATTTCAAGGAAATTAGGAAGTTATTGTCGTAAATTTGAAAAAAATTTATTTTTGTTTAATTTAAAATCAGATTACAGTCCAACAGGAGATCAACCAGAAGCGATAAGTCAACTAATTTCTGGAATTAATGATAATCAAAAGTTTCAAACTCTAAAAGGAGTTACAGGTTCTGGAAAAACTTTTACTGTTGCTAATGTAATTAGAGACGTTAATAAGCCAACGTTAGTTTTAGCTCACAACAAAACATTAGCTGCACAATTATATTCAGAATTTAAACAATTTTTTCCTAACAATGCCGTGGAGTACTTTGTTTCATATTATGACTATTACCAACCAGAAGCATACCTTCCGGTTTCAGGAACATACATTGAAAAAGACTTATCTATAAATGAAGATATCGAAAAACTGAGATTGAGTACAACTTCATCTTTGCTTTCCGGAAGAAGGGATATTATAGTTATCGCATCGGTTTCATGTCTCTATGGAATTGGAAACCCAGTAGAGTTTAAAAAAAATATTATAAATATTGAAAAAAACCAAATAATTTCTAGAACTAAATTTCTTCATAGTTTGGTTCAAAGTCTCTACTCTAGGTCCAATATAGACACAACTAGCGGATCTTTTAGAGTTTCTGGGGATACTGTTGATATCTTCCCAAGTTACGCTGATCACGCATTTAAAATTCATTTTTTTGGTGATGAAATAGAATTAATTGAAACATTTGACCCAATTACTAATAAAACTATTGAGTCTCATGAAAAGCTATCAATTTATCCAGCAAACATGTTCGCAACTTCACCAGATGTATTGCAAAATGCAATGAATAAAATACGGGAGGATTTATTACATCAAATAAATTATTTTAAAGAAATTGGAAAATTCCTTGA
>CAJWFY010000171.1 GCA_913031655.1 uncultured Flavobacteriaceae bacterium | reverse complement strand
GGAATATTTGCTTTATTACAATTCTCTAATGCACCAATTACATAGGGAGTTGTTCCTGATGCAGCAATTCCAATAACAAAATCATTAGAGCAAACATTATGAACTAAAAGATCTTTCCAACCTTGATTTAAATCATCTTCAGCTTTTTCAATGCTTTTTCTTATAGCCCTATCTCCTCCAGCAATAATACCAATTACTAAATCATGGTTTACCCCAAATGTAGGGGGACATTCCGAAGCATCTATTACACCAAGTCTTCCACTTGTTCCCGAACCAATATAAAAAAGCCTTCCTCCATTTTTTAGTTGAGAAACTACTTTTGTAATAAGCTTGTTTATTTTAGGTATTTCATTTTTTACACGATGTGCTACAGTTTGATCTTCTAGGTTTATTATATCTAAAAGTTGATTAATAGACTTGTGTTCTAAGTTATTGTATTTGGAATCTGATTCTGTAATTCTATCAAAGTTCATAAGCAATTTTAATCAAAGGTTCCGTCGGGAGCATCTTTTTTTGATAATCTAAAATAATCAAATTCAGAAACTCTATAGTATCCTAAAGGGAATTTTTCAAAATTTGATTGATTTATAATATTTCCTTTAATAATTGCACTAGCTGAAGAAAAAGGCCTACCATTTTGTGCTCCAGCTTGAGCGGTTAAAATGTTAAGATAATTAAAACCTTCTTCTGTCAGTCCTGTCATTTCTATGTAAACAAACTCATCTTTTAGAAAATATTTAGTTTTATCTATAAAAAAAGAAAAAGTAAATTGATTTCCATTAGTATAAAGGTCTCTGGACACTAAATAATCGTATGTATCTCCTTTCCCTTTTGGTCCAAATTTCCAAAGATTAAAATCACCAATTTCTATTGGATCAGTAAATGTTATTAGTAATTCTATTTCATCCTTATTGAGTGATTTTCTTTCTCCAAAAACTACGGATTCAATGTCGGAAATTTTTATTAGTTTTTCAGTTGAATAATAATTTTGGTTCTCGAATTTAACAAAGAATTCATAATCTTCATCATAACTTATATAATCGATAGTATTTGTGTAATATTTATTTTCAGAATTGTATTTTAAGTTAATATTTCCATTTCTAGTTTTAATATAGACATCAGCTTCTTCTATTTCAGTATTGTTTTCACCAAAATATGGAGCTGTTTTGCTAACTCTGACTGTTGCAGTGGCAAAATCTTCATTAATATTCTTAAAAATTGATGCATCGAAAACTATTCTTTCATTAGAATAATTTGTATCAATACTTACAACTTTTTCACAGCTATAGAAAATTATAATTATTATATAAAAGGAATATTTTTTCATTTAAAATTTAAAATTATAAGATATACTTGGAACAATTCCAAAAATGGATAATTGAATTGCTTCATTTTTTAAAGTTTTTTCATTTTGTTGAAAAGTTATAGAATTTGCATTATCTCGATTATAAATATTATAAAATCCAAAAACCCATTCACTTTTGTAATCTCTTCTTTTATTCTTATTTGGATTTAGTGTTAAAGATAAATCTAGTCTATGGTAGTTTGGAAGTCTATTTGAATTACGCTCTCCATAATTAGGTATCACCAAGCCCATATATTTATACTGTCCTGTTGGATAATTAGTTGGTTGACCTGTTTGAAAAATAAAATTAGTATTAAATGTTAATTTTTTATTCAATTTATAATTGGACACAAAACTAAAGTCATGAGTTTTGTCATAGGGTGTATTGTACCAATTTCCCATATTGATCCCAGTTTCATAGATATTACGTCCTGTAGTTTTTTGTTCTGATTTTGAAAGGGTGTAAGCAACCCAGTAATTATGTCTGCCTTTATTTTTCTTAAATAAAAATTCCATTCCATATGCTCTTGCTTTTCCTGCTAATAATATTCTTTCTACAGCTGCATTAGCAACTAAATCAGCTCCTGGAATGTAATCGAGTCTGTTTTTAATCTTTTTATAAAAAACTTCAGTTTCTAATTTATTTCCATTTTTTAATTTAGAGTGATAACCTAAAGCTAATTGATCTAATTGCTGTGGTTTTAGGTAAGGTCCGCTAGGAGCCCATATATCTAGAGGAGCAGGAGCATTAGTATTAGATATTAGATGAATATATTGATTTAATCTGTTGTAGCTTACTTTAATAGCTTGATTTTTAAAATTATAAGAAAAATTAAATCTAGGCTCAAAATTATAAAAGGATTTAATGGTTTTTGAATTATCGGGATTTAGGTATTCTCCGATTATTTCAGCCTCCTTGTAAATACCAAGATTTTGATCAAAAGTTACAGGGTTATCGTTTAAATATCTATTCAGACCCTCTTGTTTGAATCTTAAAAATTGATTTAATCTAAAACCATATCGAAGAGATATTTTTGGAGAGGCTTTATGAACTACATCAAAATAAGCTG
>CAJWFY010000170.1 GCA_913031655.1 uncultured Flavobacteriaceae bacterium | reverse complement strand
TTCATTACACCCATTGAAGTTGTTACAGAAAAAATTTCTTGATCAAACTTACCTTCTTTTTGAGCTTTAGCTGTTCTCATTTGACTTTCTAACGAATAAACATCTTGAGACTCTCTTGAGACATTATATTTTTTCCCTACAACTTCTGCAGTTTGTAGCATTGGCATGTATATATGTTTATGTTTTAGAACTAAATTTTTGTCTACATACCTATCTAAATTCATTTTTTGAGTTTGAGCCAAACTTATAGATTCTAAACCACCACCGATTACAACATCCATTCCATCAACTATGATTTGTTTAGCAGCAGTTGCTATGGCCATCATTCCAGAAGAACACTGTCTATCTATACTCATTCCACTTACAGTTGTTGGCAAACCTGCAGCTAAGGCCACATTTCTAGCAATATTTCCATGAGTAGTTCCTTGCTGAATAGCACAGCCCATAATTACATCGTCAACTTTGTTTGGATCAATTCCAGATCTTTTAACAGCTTCTTCTACAGCTAATCCACCCATAGTTGGTGCTGTAGTGTTATTAAAAGTTCCTCTATAAGCTTTACCAATAGGAGTTCTAGCTGTAGATACAATTAGTGCTTCTCTCATTTTTTATTTAACTTTTAATATTAATTTCCCTTTCTTTTCCCCATTAAATAGTTTTTTGAAAATTTCATAAAAATTTTCAATACCATCATAAACATCTTCTTTAGATTTTAATTTACCTTCTTCAATCCACTTACTCATTTCTTTTACAGCTATGGGGTATTTTTTAACATAATCAAAAACAACCATGCCTGTCATAGTCCCTCTATTCACTAGCAAAGAAAGATAATTGTTTGGACCTTTAGCTGATGTTTCATTGTATTGAGATATAGCTCCACAAATTACAATCCTAGCATGTTGATTAATAAAAATTAAAGCAGCATCTAAGATATCCCCTCCAACATTATCAAAATAAACATCTACACCATTCGGGCAGTCTCTTTTAATTCCTCTAACAACACTTTCGTTTTTATAATCGACACAACCATCAAAGCCTAACTCATTAATAACATAATCACATTTTTCTTTTCCACCTGCAATTCCTACAACTTTACAACCCTTAATTTTAGCAATTTGCCCAACAATACTTCCTACTGCCCCAGCGGCTGCAGAAACTAAAACAGTATCACCAGCTTTAATTTTTCCAACTTCTAAAATTCCAAAATATGCTGTCATGCCTGGCATTCCCAAAGTCCCTATAAACACTGGTAAGTCCAATTTTCCAGGATTAATCTTAAAAAATCCATTACCATTATTAATTGAATATTGTTGAACCCCTGCCCCACCAGAAACTATATCTCCAATAGAAAATTTTGAATTTTTTGATTCAATTATCTTGCCAATTGACCCAGCTCTCATAACATCTCCAATTTTAACAGGCTCGATATAAGACCTTGTTTCATTCAACCACCCTCTCATCGCAGGATCTAAAGAGATATAGTTATTCTCTATAAGTATTTCACCATCTTTTAAAGAGGGTAAAATTTCATCACTTATTTTCCAGGTATCTTGTTCAGGAAATCCAACTGGTCTTTTTAACAGTCTAACTGTTTTATTAATTATTTTCATTTAAATGTGATTTAGTATTATTTCCTAATATATGGAAAATTTATTATGCATGCATAATAGTTATTTTCTTATTTCCACTTTGGAACTCTTTTATTATTGAAGGCATCTATACCTTCTTTTGCATCAGAAGACTGTAATACTTTTTTAAGAATATTAGACAAATATTCGTGGTTTGATTGACTAGAATTAATTTTATCAGAAGCTTCTAAGCCTAACTTAATTGCTATTGGCGAATTAGCAACAACCTCTTTTAACCAAGTTTGAGATTCGTTCTCTAAATTCTGTGATTTAACAACCTTAGAAACCAATCCCAAATTTTTAGCTTTGACAACATCTAGATTATATCCTCTGATACACCAATCTATTATATTTCTAATTGGCATAACTCTAGACAGTGATTCCATTACTTGCATTGGAAAAATCCCTCTTTTAACTTCAGGCAAACCTAGCTTTATTCCTTCTCTAGCTACAACGTAATTACAACCCGAAACAATTAAAAACCCACCTGCATAAACATCTCCGTTTAATTCACAAAGCTTTGGTTTATATAATTTATTAAAAAGCTCCCCAATTAGAATTTTCGAACTTGACTCTGGAATCGTAGAATTATTCTCTTCAATATTTCCGCTAAGTGCTTTTAAATCCATTCCAGCACAAAACACATTTCCATTTGCTCGTATTAAAACTGCTCTAATCTTATTTTCATAATGTGCATATTGGAAGGCAAATGCTATTTCATTAATCATTTGAGGATGTAAAGCGTTTTTCTTTTTTGGACGATTCAATGTGACTGTAAAGACAAAATCTGTTTCGTCTAATTCAATAAAATCAAATTTATATGATTT
>CAJWFY010000169.1 GCA_913031655.1 uncultured Flavobacteriaceae bacterium | reverse complement strand
TTTAGTAGAAGAGACAGGAACTAATTGGTTTGTGGTTAAGGCTCAGATTCATGCTGGTGGAAGAGGTAAAGGAGGAGGAGTTAAGTTAGCTAAGAGTTTAGATGAGTTAAAGAAAGTAGTCACTGATATTCTAGGAATGAGTTTAATAACTCCACAAACCTCCAAGGAAGGAAAAATAGTAAATAAAGTTTTAATTACTGAGGATGTTTATTATCCTGGTAAATCAGAGCCAGAAGAATTTTATGTTTCAATATTGTTAAACAGAAAAACAGGAAAGAATATGGTGATGTATTCTACTGAAGGAGGAATGGATATAGAATCTGTTGCAGAAAAAACACCAGAACTTATTTTTTATGAAGACATAGATCCTTTATTAGGAATTCTTCCTTTTCAGGCAAGAAAAATTGCTTTTAATTTAGGATTGTCTGGTAAGGCTTTTAAGCAAATGACTAAGTTTATTACTTTACTTTATAAGTCCTATGTTTCTTCTGATTCATCTCTTTTTGAAATAAATCCAGTTTTAAAAACTTCTGATGATATAATAATGGCTGTAGATGCAAAGGTGTCTTTAGATGATAATGCTTTGTTTCGTCATAAAGATTATGAATCTTGGAGAGATTTAAAAGAAGAGAATCCAGTTGAAATAGAAGCTAGAGAAGTGGGTCTGAATTATGTTGACTTAGATGGTAATGTTGGATGCATGGTTAACGGAGCTGGTTTAGCGATGGCTACAATGGATTTGATTAAGCAGTCAGGCGGTGAACCTGCTAATTTTTTAGATGTAGGAGGAACTGCAGATGCTAAAAGGGTTGAAGCTGCTTTTAGGCTAATTTTAAAAGATCCTAATGTAAAGGCGATTCTTATTAATATATTTGGAGGAATAGTAAGGTGCGATAGAGTAGCTCAAGGAATTGTAGATGCTTATAACAACATGGGTGATTCGATAAATATCCCTATAATTGTTAGACTTCAGGGCACTAACGCAGAGATTGCAAAAGAAATTATTGATAATTGTAAATTTGAAGTACATAGTGCTGTGGAATTTCAAGAAGCAGCAGATAAAATTCAGGAGGTTTTAAAATAACTGACACATTTACTTTTATACAGAAAACAAATCATAGTTTATGAATAAATATTTTTCTAAAAAACAAATAACGATTGCAATTATAGTTCTTTTAATAATTAATATAATAATCGTGTTTTTTAGATAATTATAAAAAAATTAAGTTAGTTAAAAAACAGTTTAAATTTCCCTTGATTTAACCTGTTAATCTTTTAATGTCTTAATGATATCTCTAAGTCTAGCAGCTTCTATAAAGTCTAGAGATTTAGCTGCACTTTCCATTTCTGCTCTGTATTTTCTTATTTCTTTCTCTTTTTCATTTTTAGACAAATTCTTAATGTTATTTAAAATATCTTTTTCTTTTTGAATTTTTTTCAGATCTAAATTATCTGATTGATTTAAGAAAACATCTTTAATCGATTTATTTAAGGGAGTAGGGGTTAGATTATTTTTCTTATTATATTTTTTTTGTTTTTCTCTTCTGTATGCTGTTTCGTCTATAGTTTTTTTCATGCTTTTTGTAATTTTATCAGCATAAAATATAGCCTTTCCATTTATATTTCTTGCAGCTCTTCCTATTGTTTGTGTTAATGATCTGTGGCTTCTTAAAAACCCTTCTTTATCAGCATCGAGTATTATTACCAAAGATACTTCAGGTAAATCTAAACCTTCTCTTAATAAATTTACTCCAACCAAAACATCAAACAACCCTTTTCTAAGTCCTTGCATAATCTCTACTCTTTCCATAGTATCAATATCACTATGTATATATCTACATCTTATATCAACTTTAGTAAGAAATTTTGTTAACTCTTCAGCCATTCTTTTAGTAAGAGTTGTTATTAATACTCTTTCATTACTACTTACTCTTAAATGAATTTCATTAATTATATCATCAATTTGATTATTGCTAGGTCTAACTTCTATCACTGGATCTAAAAGTCCTGTTGGTCTAATTATTTGTTCTACAAAAACTCCTTCTGTTTTTTCAAGCTCATAATCTGAAGGAGTTGCACTAACATAAATGACTTGATTTTGAACATACTCGAACTCTTCATATTTTAATGGTCTATTATCCATTGCAGCCGGAAGTCTAAATCCATATTCAACTAAATTTTCTTTTCTGCTTCTATCTCCTCCATACATTGCATGAACTTGAGATAAAGTAACATGACTTTCGTCTACAATCATTAAATAATCATCTGGAAAGTAATCTAATAGGCAGAAAGGTCTAGTTCCAGGTTCTCTTCCATCTATATATCTAGAATAGTTTTCAATTCCTGAACAATAGCCCAATTCTTGAATCATTTCTAAATCAAAATTTGTTCTTTCCTCTAATCTTTTAGCTTCAAGGAATTTTCCAATTTCTTTAAAATAATTTATTTGATGTAATAAATCCTCCC
>CAJWFY010000168.1 GCA_913031655.1 uncultured Flavobacteriaceae bacterium | reverse complement strand
AATCAATAAGTTCAGCTTCAATTCCATCTTTTTTTAACTCATCAATAGCTTTAACAGCTTCTTTTAATATTTTTCCAAAAGACACTATAGTCACATCTTTTCCAGGAATTTTAATTTCAGCTTTACCAATAGGTATTAGATATTCTTCTTCAGGGACCTCTCCTTTGTCTCCGTACATTTGTTCGGATTCCATGAAAATTACCGGATCATTATCTCTTATAGCCGATTTCAATAACCCTTTTGCATCATATGGATTTGAAGGAACAATCACTTTCAACCCTGGACAGTTAGCATACCAACTCTCAAAAGCTTGGGAGTGTGTTGCTGCTAATTGACCTGCAGAGCCAGTAGGTCCTCTAAAAACTATTGGACATGGAAACTGACCACCTGACATTTGTCTTATTTTCGCTGCATTATTTATTATCTGATCAATTCCAACAAGAGCAAAGTTAAAAGTCATGAATTCAATTATTGGCCTGTTTCCAGTCATTGTGGATCCAACTCCAATTCCAGAAAAGCCAGCTTCAGAAATTGGTGTATCTATAACTCTTTTATCACCAAATTCATCTAACATTCCTTTAGACGCCTTATAAGCTCCATTATATTCAGCAACTTCTTCGCCCATAAGAAAAATAGACTCATCTAACCTCATTTCTTCAGACATAGCTTCACAAATAGCTTCCCTAAATTGAATAACTCTCATAAATATAATTTTGTTGAAATAAATATATCTCCAAAAATATGCAAATATTTATAGACTAGTACAACTTTTAATTCAAAATAATTACTATGCACGCATAGTAATTAGCTAATTTTATTTTATATTTGAATAAATTATTTTAGATCAAATATGAAAATTTTAGTTTGTATAAGTCACGTTCCTGACACAACATCAAAAATCAACTTTACTGATGAAGATACAGTCTTTGATAGTCAAGGTGTTCAATATGTAATCAATCCAAATGATGAGTTTGGATTAACTAGAGCCATGTGGTTTAAAGAAAAGCAAAATGCTGTAATTGAAGTAATTAATGTAGGTAAAGCTAACACGGAACCTACTTTAAGAAAAACTTTAGCTATTGGTGCTGACAAAGCCATAAGAATAGATTCTGAACCAATTGATGGATTATTTGTTGCAAAAGAAATTGCAGAATATGTTAAGTCTAATCCATATGATTTAATTATTGCTGGAAGAGAATCTATAGACTACAATGGCGGAATGGTGCCAGGTTTAATTGCAGGCCTACTACAAATTAATTATGTAACAAACTGTACTAAATTAGAAATTGAAAATAATTCTGCCACAATTGATAGAGAAATTGATGGTGGTAAAGAAATTTTGAGCTGTGACCTTCCTTTAATTATTGGAGGACAAAAAGGGCTTGTAGAAGAAAGTGATCTTAGAATCCCTAACATGAGAGGAATTATGCAAGCAAGGCAAAAACCCTTAGAGGTTGTTCCACCATCCGATTCAAATTCAAAAACTAAATCAATAAAATTTTATAAACCAGCTCCTAGAGAAGAGGTTAAACTGGTTTCTTCCGATAACTTAGATCAATTAATCGACTTGCTTCACAATGAAGCAAAAGTCTTATAAAACCATAAAAATGTCTGTATTAGCTTACGTAGAATCCTCTAAAGGAAAAGTTAAAAAAAATGCTTTTGAAATAGTCTCTTATTCAAGTGAGTTAGCAAAAAAACTTGATACAGATTTAGTAACTCTTGTCTTAAATTGTGATGACACTAGCGAGCTGGGTAAATACGGAGCTTCTAAAATTTTAAAAGTCACCAGTTCTGAATTGGAAAATTTCAGTGCTAAATCATATGCTAATATTATAGCTCAAGCAGCTAAAACTTCCAATTCAAACCACATAGTTTTAAGCAGCAGTTTAGATACTAGATATTTGGCTCCATTATTATCAATAGAATTGGATGCAGGTTATTTAAGTAATTGCATTGAACTACCAAGTTCATTGAATCCATTTACTATAAAAAGAACTTCATTCACTAATAAAGCATTTTCTGATTCAACTATTGATTCAGATTTTAAAATTATTGGATTGTCCAGTAATGCTTTTGGATTATTAGAAAACAAAGTAGAAAGTTCAGTGGAGAGTTTCAATCCATCTATAATTGAAGAAAAAATAACAATAAAATCAACTGAAAAAGTTTCTGGAAAAATTTCCATTGCTGATGCTGATATAGTAGTTTCTGCAGGAAGAGGATTAAAAGGTCCTGAAAATTGGAATATTATTGAAGAGCTTGCTGATACTTTAGGAGCTGCAACAGCATGCTCAAAACCAGTTTCTGACATGGGATGGAGACCACATAGTGAACACGTTGGTCAAACAGGTAAACCGGTTGCTACTAATCTTTATATAGCTATAGGTATTTCAGGTGCAATTCAACATTTAGCTGGAATTAATTCATCCAAAATAAAGGTTGTTATTAATAATGATCCCGAAGCTCCATTTTTTAAAGCAGCAGATTACGGAGTTGTTGGCGACGCATTTGACGTTGTTCCAAGATTAACTGAAAAACTCAAAGCATTTAAAGCCTAAACTCTTGTTTTTTTTATTATTTTAGAAAGATATTATATCT
>CAJWFY010000167.1 GCA_913031655.1 uncultured Flavobacteriaceae bacterium | reverse complement strand
CAGACCTCTCAATTGCAATTTTTGAAGCTTTTACAGCCATTGTAGACGTATTATCATCAGTTGCAGGATCAATCCAACGACGTTCTTTTATGCCTGTTCTTTCTTGAATCCATTCGTCATTGGTATCCATCATTTTAGATAAATCATGGTTAGTAACAATATTATCAGGAACATAATAACCAAGACCACTAATTTTTGAATTGTACATACTTATTTGTTAAGATTCTATAATAAATATAGAAAATAGTATTTATTAATAATCAATTAATGTCAATTTGTCACTAATAATGATTTGGTATACAGTTTGATTATTATATATAAAAATTAAAACTATGTCTAAAGGTAAAATTAATGTTTCAGTAGAAAATATATTCCCTCTAATTAAAAAATTTCTTTATAGTGATCATGAGATATTTTTAAGAGAACTCATATCTAATGCAACGGATGCCACTTTAAAACTTAAACACCTAAGTAGCATTGGAGAAAATAAAATAAAAATTGGTAATCCAATTATTGAAATTAAGATAGACAAAAAAGGAAAGAAAATTCATTTAACTGATCAAGGAATTGGTATGTCTATGGATGAAGTTAAAAAATATATAAATCAGGTTGCTTTTTCAGGCGCTGAAGAGTTTTTAGAAAAATATAAAGATAGCGCAAAAGATAGCGGGATAATTGGGCACTTCGGACTTGGGTTTTATTCAGCATTTATGGTTGCTGAAAAAGTAGAAATAATCACCAAATCATATAAAAAAGAACCTGCAGCTCACTGGACTTGCGATGGATCTCCTGAATATTCACTTATAAAAAGTGATAAAAAAGAAAGAGGCACAGAAATAATTTTACACATAAGTAAAGACTCTAAAGAATTTTTAGAGGAGGCTAGAGTCAACACTTTGCTTAATAAATACAACAAATTCATGCCCGTTCCTATTAAGTTTGGAACAAAAGAAATAACTAATAAAGTTGGAAAAGGAGATAAAGAAAAAGAAGTTAAAGAGACTGTAGACAATATAATAAACAATCCCAATCCAGCTTGGACAAAATCACCTTCAGATCTTAATGAAGAATCTTACAAAGATTTTTATAAGGAATTGTATCCAATGCAATTTGAAGAACCATTATTTAATATTCATTTAAATGTAGATTACCCATTTAATCTGACTGGAATTTTATATTTTCCTAAAATTTCAAATGATATTAACGTTCAAAAAGATAAAATACAACTTTATCAAAATCAAGTATTCGTTACCGATAATGTTGAGGGAATTGTGCCTGAATTTTTAACATTGTTAAGAGGAGTAATAGATTCTCCTGACATCCCACTGAACGTTTCAAGAAGTTACCTACAAGCTGACGGTGCAGTAAAAAAAATAAGTAACTATATAACTAGAAAAGTAGCTGATAAATTAAGTTCTCTATTCACTAAAGATAGAGAAGGATTCGAAAAAAAATGGAATGATATTAAGGTTATCATTGAGTACGGAATGCTTAGTGAAGAGAAATTTTTTGATAAAGCTCAAAAATTCGCTTTATTCCCAACTGTAAATGATACTTATTTTACATTTGAAGAATTAAAAGCAAAAGTTTCTAAAAATCAGACAGATAAAGATGGGAATTTGATCATTCTATATGCCTCTAATAAAAACGAACAACATTCTTACATTGAAGCAGCAAAAGAAAAAGGTTATGAGATCCTTTTACTTGATTCTCCGATAATTAGTCATCTGATTCAAAAAATTGAAACTAGCAATGAAAAATTAAATTTTTCAAGAGTTGATGCAGATGTTATTGATAAACTAATAAAAAAAGAAAATGAAGAAGTATCAAAACTTGATGAAAAAGAAAAAGAAAAATTAAAAACAATTGTTGAAAATATTGTTCCTAAAGAAAAGTATACTGTTCAGCTAGAAGCTATGGATAGTAACGCAGCTCCATTTATAATCACACATCCTGAATTCATGAGAAGAATGAAAGAGATGCAACAAAGCGGGGGAAATGGCATGTTTGGCAATATGCCAGAAATGTATAATTTAATTATAAATGTAAATAATACTATTTGTACTGAAATATTAAAAACAAAAAGTAAAGACAAAAAAGAACGTTTAATTAAACAATCTTTAGACTTGGCAAGATTGTCTCAAAATTTATTAAAAGGAGAAGAGCTTACATCATTTATAAAAAGAAGTATTGATTTAATAAAATAAAAAAATGATTCGAAAGTTGAATTTATACTTATTGAGTTTTCTCTACTTATTAAGTGGGGTACTACACCTATATAACCCCGACTCTTACATTCCAATAATGCCAGATTTTTTTTCATTTCATTTAGAATTGATTTTAATTAGTGGTGTATTAGAATTTATTTTTGGAATTGGAGTCCTTATAGATAAGTTTAGGAAGTATTCTTTGTGGGGAATAATAGGGCTATTAATTCTTTTTATGTCAGTTCATTTAAACATGTTAGTTCCTGGAAATAGTTTAGGGATTCCAACATATCTTTTAATAATTAGAGTCATTTTTCAATTTGGATTAATTTATTGGGCTTGGAAAAACATAAGCCTTCACAAAAAATAAATTCACATAGGTATACTTTTAAAGTAAAATAAATTTTACCATATTTACATTTATGAAATTAAAATT
>CAJWFY010000166.1 GCA_913031655.1 uncultured Flavobacteriaceae bacterium | reverse complement strand
GGTTACACTACAGTTTATGCACATTTAAAAAAATTCAATAATTCTATAGAAGAATTTGTTAAAAAGATTCAGTATAAAAAACAATCTTATGAAGTTGATCTTTATCTAAATACAAGTGATTTAAAGGTTTTTAATAACGAAGTAATAGGTTTTTCAGGAAATACAGGAAGCTCCTCAGGACCTCATCTGCATTTTGAGACAAGAAAAACAGTAAACCAGAAAGCTTTAAACCCGTTATTATTTGGGATTGAAATAAAAGACACTAGAAGACCAGTTGTAAATTCTTTGTACATGTATAAAAAACTCAAATCAGGATCAATAAGCCTACCTTATAAAGTTGTTTTAAATAAAATAAATGACAGCACCTTTGCAACAAAAAAAATAAAAGTTAACGGATTAGTAAGCTTTGGCTTAAGTGGCTTTGACAGGCAAGATTTAGCTAAAAATAAAAATGGAATTTATGAAATTTCAACATTCTTAAATGAAAATCTAATTAATTCCATGAAGTTTGATTCTTTCTTTTTTGAGGAGTCAATTAAAATAAACTCTCTTATAGATTATTCTTTCTTTGTAGAAAACAGAAAGAGGATATTAAAACTTTTTTTAGAAGATGAAAATGATTTAAGTATTTATTCAACTAAAAATAAAGGTTTTGTTGATGTTAAACAAAAAACGGAATTACTGTTTAAAATAGTAGCAAAAGATATTAAAGGAAACTCCATTTCAATTAATATACCATTAGATTATGAAAATATGGTTAAAGCAACTTTAACTAATTCTCAGGGAGTTTCATATTCAAAAAAAATTGAAAACATCATAGAAAATGATTTTGAATTTAAAAATTCACATGTTAATATTCCTAAAAATACTTTTTTAAAGAATAGAAAAATTAAAATTGAACATCCCAATGATACTCTTAAAATCATCAATCCATATATACCACTTTACAAAAACATTAAGATAAAATTTAAAAATCCAAATAATAATAAAGGAAACTATTTAGCTGTCAAAGATTATAATAATAAAGAATTATTTGCATCATCAAAATTAAACCCTTTAAATTATTTTGAATTAAAAACTAAAAAATTTGGATTGTATTTTATTAAAAATGATTCTCTTTCCCCAGAAATTAGTCCTTTAAATTTTAAAAATGGTGATTGGGTTTCAAATAAAAAATATTTAAAATTTAAAATTTTAGATAAGGAGAGTGGAATCAAAAAATATAAAGGAAAAATAAATGGAAAATGGATGTTATTTGAATATGAATATAAGAAAAATCTTATTTCATATGAATTTGATTCTTTTTATTTAAGTAAATCAAAAAATGAAGTTGAAATAGAGGTAGAAGACATGGTTGGTAACACTCTAATTAAAACTTTCACTTTTTACAGAAATTAGTTAGATCTAATAAAAGTTTTTAAAACCTCCACAACAATATCTATTTCTTCTTTTTTATTAAATTGAGAAAAAGAAAACCTAATAGAAGGCTTATTTAAATCATCCTTAGATAAAATATTGTTTAAAACATGTGAACCTTGTGAACTTCCTGACTGACAGGCACTTCCTCTTGAACATGCGATACCTTTTAAGTCTAAATTAAATTCAAGAAGCACTGACTTTTCTTTAGGAACTGGTAAACATAAATTTAAAATAGTATAGGTACTAGAATCATTACTATCACAATTACCATTAAACTTTATATTTGGCAATTTTTCTTTAATCTGATTTATGAAATATGTTTTTAACTCGATAACATATTTTTTATTATTCTGTAAATTTAAATACGAAAGTAAAAATGCTTTTTCCATTCCAGAAATATTATGCACAGCTTCTGTACCAGCTCTCATACCTCTTTCTTGACTTCCACCAACAACTAGAGGCATAAGCTTGTTTTTTTTATTTACGTAGGTAAACCCTATTCCTTTTGGGCCGTGAAATTTATGAGCTGAACCAACGATAAAATCAATATTAATTTCAGATAAATCTATTTTATATTTTCCAATTGTCTGTACCGTGTCAGAATGAAAAAAAGCATCATATTTTTCACATAAATTAGAAACTTTTTTTAAATCAAGTAGAGTGCCAATTTCATTATTAACATGCATTAAAGAAATTAGTTTTTTAGTATCATCATAATTAAGGATTTTCTCTAAATCATTATAATCAATTATTCCATTTTCAGATAATTTAACATAGACGACATTGACTGAGCTTGTTTTTTCAAGAAGTTTAACCACATTTAAAACGGCTTTATGTTCGATTTTGGAAGTTATAATTGTCTTCACACCTAAATCTTTAACTGCAGACACTAAAATTGTATTATCGCCTTCCGTGCCCCCTGATGTAAAAAAAATTTCATTTGGAGTTACATTAAATTCATTTGCGATAGATTTTCTAGCTTTTTCAACAATAGTTCTTGAAGCTCTTCCAAAACTATGAGTTGACGAAGCGTTCCCGTAATTCTCAACCATTACTGAACTCACAACATCTATAACAGATGGATCCATTTTAGTGGTTGCAGCATTGTCAAAGTATATTTTATTCATAACTTTTAACTGATTTAATTATTATATCAACAGCTTGGTCGATTTGATTTTTGGTAATTATTAAAGGGGGAGCAAATCTTATAATATTTCCATGAGTTGGCTTAGCTAGCAAACCATTCTCTTTTAATTTTA
>CAJWFY010000165.1 GCA_913031655.1 uncultured Flavobacteriaceae bacterium | reverse complement strand
TTTTCCATTAGATTCTTTTGATTTCAAATTTATGATTTAAAACTTTATTTAACGATGCTGAGTCTCCATTATAATAAAAAGAATACTTGCCTTGATTAGACTTATTTTCAATTTTATTATTTATAAGTAAAGATTTTGTTTGTTTTGCAACAGCTTCTCCGCTATCAATTATTTTAATTGAACTAGGTAATAACTCTGATAGGACTTTGATTAAAAAAGGGTAATGAGTACACCCTAAAACTAAATGATCTATTTTTTTATTAATCATGAAATCGAGATGTTTATGCAATAAATTTTCGATTTCAATTCCTTCAAAAATTCCATTTTCAATTAACTCAACTAATCCATCGCCATTTTTTTCAAGAATTTCAATATTTGATGCATAGTCAATTGAAGTAGTATTAAATAAATCACTAGAGAGAGTTCCTTTAGTAGCTAAAACTCCTATTTTGCCTGTTTTCGTTTTCATTGCTGCAGGTTTAATAGCAGGCTCTATTCCTACAAATGGTATATTAAATTTATTTCTTAGATCTGATATGCTATTTGTAGTAGCAGTGTTGCATGCTACCACAATTAATTTGCAACCATTGTCTAATAACCATTGAGTGTTATTGAAACTTATTTTTTTTATGGTTTCTATAGGCTTATTTCCGTAGGGAGAATTTAAATTATCTGAAAAATAAATAATATCCTCGTTAGGCAATAGTTTCTTTATAGAATTAAAAATAGTAATTCCACCTATTCCAGAATCAAAAATACCTATTGGTGAGTTATTCATTAAATAAAAATAAAAAAAAACTACCTAAAGTGATTTAGGTAGTTTTTTGTTTTTTAAAAGATTAAAAAAGATTTAGAATCCCAACTCTTTTTTTACTTCTTCTATTAAATCTTTCCCGTTTGCTAGTATTAAACTACCACCTTCAGTAGCATCAATAACATAGTCAAATCCTTGCTCCTTAGCAATTTTTTGAATAGCTGCTTTTGCTTTATCGATTAAAGGCTTTAGTAAATCAGCTTGTTTTTTTTGAATATCTTGTTGTGCAGTTTGTTGATACTGTTGAATGTTTTGCTCCATTCCAGCTAATTCTTTTTGACGTGTTTGGTTTGTAACTTCTGTTTGATTTTGCGCATCAGCAGAATATGTTTGAAGTTTTGTTTGGTATTCCTTCATTGAAGCTTCAATGTCAGTTGCATAAGTTTTTTGTAATTTTTCAAGCTGAACTTGAGCTTCTTTAACCTCAGGCATTGAACTGATTAATGCTTGTGAATCAATATGAGCAACTTTACTTTGAGCTGTCATTGTCATTACTGCAAATAAAAATAAAATAGTACTACTTAATGTTTTAAAAACTTTCATCTTTTAACTTTTTTTAGGGTTATTTTTTCTTTTTAAATTTAAAAGGCTATCTCTTTTACGTTGATATTCTTTTCTTTTTTCTTCTTTTAGTTTTAGAAGCAATTCTCTTTTAGAAATAATTTCAGCAGCTTTTTTTGCCTTTTTTTCTTCTATTTCTTTTTTTCTGGCTTCATACTCAGGATTAAAACTTTCATCCTCAAATTCAATATTAAGCTTTTCTAATTTTTCTGTCCTTAGAATGCTTTTTAAAACTAGGTCGCTAATATCGTATTTTTTTTCGGAATATAACATAATTGCATCGGCAGATTGATCAAAAATTTTATCAAACTTTTTTTGTTTAGCAATTGTTTGTACCACATTCATTACTTGATCCTGAATCGGCTTGATTAGCATTAGTTCCTGCGCTATCCAATCTCCGTTAACTCCAAATCGTTTCATCTGATAATCATTCAATTGTTTCTCTTCAAAATCAATTTCAGACTCTCTATCTTGAATTATTTCAAATGTTAAAAGAGGTTTTTCGACATTTAAACTGTCTTTGAGAATTTTAATTTCATCTTTTTTTGATTCAATTTCTTTTTTCCATTTTCCTATTTTTTCCTCTAGCTGTTGATTAGCGAGTTTGTAATCTTCCATCTTAGACAGAATGTATTCCATGTTTACATAACCAATCCTTTCACTTTTTTGAGAAAAGCCTATTTGAGTACTTATTATAGCAATGAAAGCTAAATATGTGATACTTTTTTTTATCAACAGTGATTTTTAAATTATAATAAAGATAATAATTCTAGAATTGTTGGCCGATTACAAAGTGAGTTTCCCATCCATGTGGTTCAAGATCACCAGCTACGTCGCTATCTAGCCCATATCCAAAGTCAATTCCAAGTAGACCAAAAGCTGGCATAAAAATCCTTATACCAAGTCCTGCAGATCTCTTTGAATTGAAAGGGTTAAAGTCTCTAAAATTATCATAACCATTTCCAGATTCTAAAAAGGTCAATGCAAATATTGAAGCTGAAGGTTTTAGAGTAATAGGATATCTCAGTTCCAAAGAAAATTTATTATAAATAGTTGATCCTTCTTGACTAGATAGAGATTGATTAGTATAACCTCTCAATGCTACAGTCTCCCTTCCGTCCATAGCATATTGTGACATACCATCACCCCCTAAGTAAAACCTGTCAAAAGGAATAACCCCTCTGTCATTATTGTAGGCTCCTAAGAAACCAAATTCAGCATGTGTTCTTAAAACGAATTTATCTATTATTCTAGTATACCAAGTTCCATTAAATTTTATTTTATAAAACTCTAGCCATTTAAATCTTTCCTGATCAATTTTTGATTGATCCGCATTTCCATCATCATCT
>CAJWFY010000164.1 GCA_913031655.1 uncultured Flavobacteriaceae bacterium | reverse complement strand
AAAGGCAGTAAAATGATCAAAAACAGTTAGAAATGTCTCAAAAATGAAATTATAAAATCTTGACATTATGCTAATTTTCTTATGCCCGGATCTTATTTAAGCGATCTAATTCATCACTTGTTTCTAAAATATTAACCTGTACTTCTGACCTAATCCAATTGACGGATTTAGTCCAGAAAAATAGGTTAACACATGGTAAAAATAAATTGATTTAATTTATCATCTAATACCTCAGTTAAATTAACTTTTTTTCAGTCTAATTTCCATCTAAATCCTAAGAAAAGTCTAATTCCTTGATTTGAGGCAAATACATAGGTTGGATCAAAAGTCAATGCATAGGGATTACTCTCCGTTGAAACTGCTTGTCCGTTTTGATTAAAAAGTACATTTTTATCAAAAGGATCAAATGACCGTGCGATACTATTTTTGGCAGGAGTAAAGTCTAGTAGGTTTTTAATCCCTCCATAAAATTCATAACTATTTTTCCAAATTTTAGTTAACTGAATATTAATTATGTTGAAAGTAGGAGAGAACGAATCTCTTGGATCGAGTTCTCCTAAAAGTGGTAATTTCATAGGACCAATTACTGACCCTGTTACATCAATTATTAAATTTGAAGAATATATGTTTTTTTGAATTTTCCAAACTCCCTGAAAACGTTCTGTTAAATATGGTATTACACTTAATCCATCTTTTTTAATAAAAGAATCTATGTAAGTAGCTCCTAAGTTAATTCTAAGATTATTTAAAAATAAGATATTCAAGTTTAAAGAAGCCCCTTGAGTGATTGACTTACCATTAAGATTATCGTAAATTATTTGATTAGGGTTAAAGTCATAATCTGGCACAATTTTATTAGAAAAATTTGTTCTAAAAATACTTGCATCAAAATCTAAAATATGACCTTGTTTTAAATATATTTTTTTTACATAATTTATGTTTGCATTCCAAGATCTTTCCGGATCTAAATCATCTAAAAAAACAATGTCTCTCGCTCCAGTTAAGGCCGCGTGATCTTCAGTAAAAACTTGAGCAACTCTATATCCAGATCCAAGACTAAATCTTAATGTAGAAGAACGTTCCAAATTACTCAATTTATAGTTTAGTCTTGGAGTTAGAATACTTCCATGGATAGAGTTATAATCATATCGTAACCCCAATAAAAGAGTATTTTGTTCATTGATTTTAAATTCGTCTTGAATAAAAATTCCTGGTAAATGAATATTTTCATTAAAAAAAGCTGTTGTGTCATCCTTATATCTTGTATGTCGATAGGCTAATCCTAAAAGAAAATCATTTTGTTTTAAACTTTTATTCCAAATGAATTGACCAAAAGTTATAGCCTGATTGGCATTAAAAATTGTAGATCCATATACTGAATTTTGTGAATGATCATTAAAGCTAAATTGAAAAGATAATTCACTATTAAATTTATAATTACCGAAGAGCTCGAATCTACTTGTATATATACTTTCTCCATAAACTTCATTTCCACCCCTATTCTTTTTACTCCAATTAGTTTGACCTCCCCACCTGTCTTCATATACATACCTACTGGCAAACGATAGTTTTTTACCAATTCTAAATTTATTAAAAATTGATATCCGATCTTGCAATGTTAAATCAGTGAAACCATCTTCATTATTATCTATGGGATTAGAAAAATTATAATAATTAATACCAAGTAATCCTGTTGAATTATCTGAAATATTATAGCGATAACCTAAATCTGTATTGCTCTCTCCCCAACCTGAAACAAAAGAATCAAATGAAATTTTTGAAGTATTTTCAGGAACTTTAGTTATCAAATTAATAACACCTCCAATAGCTTCCGAGCCATAAAGAGTTGATGCAGGTCCTTTGACAATTTCTACTCGATCAATTAATGCTTGGGGGATTCCGGAAAGCCCATATACTGTTGAAAGACCACTGACTATTGGTAGTCCATCAATTAAGATCATCGTATAGCTACCTTCTTGACCATTTATATGAATATCTCCTGTACTACAAACATTACAATTTAATTGAGGGCGAACACCATTTACAATCTCCAATGCCTCAAAAACAGAAGGTGTAGGATTGGACTTAAAAAATGTTTGTGAATATACTTCTACAGGAACAGGGCTGTCAAGCCTTGAAACTGGCTTTAAAGTTCCTGAAATTACTACTTCATCAAGCTGATCGTCTAATTTTAGAATAATATTTCCTAAATTTAATTTTTTTAAATTTAATTTTTTAATGAAGGATTTATATCCTAAATATGAGATAATTATTCTGGGGTTTTTTATACCAGATATGTCCAAATTAAAAATACCTGAAGCATCTGTTATTGTCCCTTTATTTGACCCAGTAACAATTACAGAAGCCCCCTCAAGTGGTTGACCTTTCGAAAAAACAGTACCTTTCACAAAAGGTACTTGAGATATTAGATTTTGAGAAAGAATGAAAATAAAAAAAAGTCTAATTAACATAAATATTTGTTTTACACTACAAAACTAATAAAATGTTTTACAGTAACAAACATTTGTATGAAAAAAACAATTGAAAAAGAAAACTATCTTAAATCTCTTTACAGGTTTGAAGAAAAAGATATTGAAATTAAAGTAACTGCTTTAAGTGAAAGCTTTAAAGTTAGCAAGTCTACTGTGTCAAATATGATAAATAAGTTAGTTAAAATGGGATTTGTTGACACAAAGCCCTATAAACCAATATTGTTGACTGAAAAAGGAAGAATAAAAGCAATTGAAATAACATCTAAACAT
>CAJWFY010000163.1 GCA_913031655.1 uncultured Flavobacteriaceae bacterium | reverse complement strand
ACTGTCGAATAGACAACTATAACAAAGATTGTCCGTTTTCGTCAGTTGTTAATACTTCCGACATATAATCTACAAATGGGCGAACTTTTTTAAGTGCATCTTCCACTTTGTCAATAAAGCCTTCTTCACAAACTTCTTTATTGGAGTATGGTATTGAAAATATGTATTGCTTTTTACGAATTAAATCAATTTCCAAATGGTTCTTATCAATACCTCTTGGAGCTGTCTTGAGTTCATTTCCTTTCAAATCTCCCCATATAGAATTAAAAATTGGAGCGCTTACTATAGTTTTAAAATCCTGAGCATCATAATTAAACTCTTGACGTATTCTTTTAAGATCTTTTGGACTAGGATCCCAAAAACCACAAGCCAAAAAATTATTGCCAGGAGATATGTTAAGGTAATATCCTCCACGATATTGTGGCTTGGAACGATGCCATGTCATTCCAAAATAGGTTTTAAATGGTGTTTTATCTTTTGAAAATCTAACGTCTCTATAAATACGAAACACTTTGAAGCGATCTATACTGTCAAACTTATTTAGTCTATTTTTTAATTCCTCTCCGAACTCTTTAACTTGTGCTTCATATAATTTAAAAGTTGGTTTATTATCTATAAACCAGTCTCTTTGATTATTGAGCTTAAGATTTTTAAAAAAACTAAATATTTTATTTGATAAAATCATCTATTAAATACTTTTCTTTTAACACTTTAATATGATGAATAGAATGACCAAATATTATAAATCCTAAAGCGTTAACCGACATGTTGTTGTTTCCTACTCGACCTACAGTTTTCATTTCCTTTTCAGTAAAAGACTTAAACAGATAGTTTGTTGATCTTCTTATATTTTTCCATTCTTCCACCATTTCTTTCCAATCCCTTAATGAAGCATCTCCATTAGTTGCATAATCATCTTGATCAAATTCAATTAAAGACTTAGCCTCTTGCCTTGCTATGCTTAGAGCTCTATATGACAATATTCTCTCTGTATCTATGACATGTTGAAAAAGTTGTTTTACAGTCCACTTTCCCAAATCGTAGGAATAACTGAGTTTTTTTTCAGCAATAGATTCCCAATAATTACTTATTCTATCATTATGTTCAATTAATAACTCATGATAATTATTTCCTTTAGTTAAATTGATATAATTCTGAAAATAATTTGAAAATTCATTTTTTATTGGTCTAGGCATAGAATGAATATAATATTAATTTAAACGAAAGTTTGTTTTTTAAATGAGATTTAGAAAAAATATTTTATTTGTTATTTTTTATGAAATTCTTAACTATTTCTAAACTTTCCATCGGTCTTTCTTCCATTGGAATATGCCCAGTTTCATCCATTATTGCTACTTCACTATTTGGCAATAAATCATCAAATAACTTTGCGTTGTAAGATGGAATCCAAGCGTCTTGTTTTCCCCACAAAATTAAAGTTGGAGTATAAATTAACTTTAGCCTAATGGTGTGATCTATTGCTTTAATATAAGCTCTGTCAATAAATGATTGTCTGTTGCTTTCTCTTAAAATTAAATCTCTATAAGTTTCAATTTTCTTATTAGATAACTTAGATTCATCATAATACACTTCTTTTAAATTCATTTTAATAAAACTTCTAGGAGTCACATATCTTAATATTTTATTTAACACTGGAATTTTTGCTAGCCTAATAACAAGTGGCTTGTCTTTACTAGAAAACCCACCTGGATTTAATAAATGAAGCTGAGAAACTTGATCTTGATGAAATGAACTATAATACCAAGCTATTGCACCCCCTAATGAATTCCCTGCTATCATAAATTCATTAATCTCTAGTTTCTTGAAAAATTCTTCTAAAAAAATTCGATAATCATCTACTTGGTATTTCTTTTGAGGGTGGGGTCCGGTTAAGCCATATGCTGGCAGGTCTAAACGAATCACACGATAATTTTTAGAAAGTTCTTTAGTCCATTTATCCCAAGTATGTAAAGAAGCAGCCGTTCCATGTAAAAGCACATATACAGGCCCTTCTCCTTCATCTCTATAATGAACATTCATCCCTTGAATATTCACAAATTTAGAATTTACGTTAGTGTATTTTTTTGTGAGTTCTGACAAAGGGATATCTGGAGAAATCAAACTCCAAAAAACTAATACTATTCCAATAATGATAAAAAAGAATTTAAATATTGGTTTTCTGTTTTTCATATAATAAATATAACAACTAAGATCGCAAGTTTTTTTTATCTTTAAGATAACTATGAAAAACTCTATTATCCACATCGTTATTTCTTTAATTGCTTTTTCCTTGTCTTATTTGCTGGCCTACTCTACTGGGCTAGATTTAGTAAAAGAGACTGTTATAATTGTATTTGTAATTCAATGGGCTTTATTTGTCCCGGCTTACTTATTTCGTACCGAAAAGTTTTTTGATTTAGCCGGAAGTGTCACTTATATTTTTGCTGTCTCATTTGTTGTATTTAAATCTAATAGTGACTTGTTAAACTACGATATTGGTAGTTTGATTTTAAGTGTAGTTATCATTATTTGGGCTTTAAGGCTAGGGAGTTTTTTGTTTTTAAGGATAAAAAAAGCTGGTGAAGATAAAAGGTTTAAAGAAATTAAAACTTCCCCAACTAGGTTTTTCATGACCTGGTCTCTTCAGGGAATGTGGGTATCTCTATGTTCAGCATGTGCACTTACAGCTTTAGCTAACCCTATTGGGATTCAAACAAATCTTTTATTCTATTTCGGGTTATTCATTTTTTTAAGTGGTTTTA
>CAJWFY010000162.1 GCA_913031655.1 uncultured Flavobacteriaceae bacterium | reverse complement strand
CCCAAATAAATATTTTCTAAATCAAACCAATAAAGTCCCATACAAGAAAGCGATCCGGTATAACAAAAGAATTTGAGAAAAGTTTTTTTATTCCCCATGTAATCGGCTATTCCAGATAATAAAGGAGTTAAAAAAGATAGTACAACAAAAGCAAAAGCTGTCAAAAAACTAATTAAAGCAGTATTTTTAAAGTTAAATCCAAAAACATCAATATATAGACCACCCGAAAACAAAGCTCCATAATATATGGGGAAAACTGAAGAAGAAATCACAAGTGGATAAACAGAATTTGCCCAGTCATAAAATGCCCAAGCATTTAAAACTTTACTATCTCCTTTTATAAAATTATGTTTAGACATCATTAATTATATTAAAAATAGAAATGCAATATACTTAATTCATTTCGGCTTTATGTTTTAAACATTTATGAGTAATTTCGTATTATTAAAAACATAAATGAAAAAAATTTATTTGTTTGTAAGTTTAGCTTTATTAATAACAGGCTGTCAACAATTTAATCCTTCAAATAAAATTAATAATTTAGAAATAAAATCAAATACTAATTTAGATAAATCAGTTGATTTAAAAATAGGTGTGTACTATTGCAAGAAGTGTAATTTAAATCTTTACAATTCTTCTGATAAACTCAATTCAAATAATAAAAACGAAAGTTTTGATAAATCTAGTGAAGATAATGTTGAGTTTGACATAAGTTACAGAGTAAATAAAAATAAAACTGAATTAAAATGTAAACAATGTGAAGTTAAATTAGGGAATGTTTGGAGTGATGGTCCTAAAGAATCAACAGGGAATAGACATTGCGTAAATAAAAATGCATTAATCTTTAAATCTTTAAATTATAGTAAATGAAAAAAATATACTTAATTCTAATAATAAATATAATCATGACAAACTTCGGATACTCTCAAGAAAAAGGTGAAGAAAAAAAGACTGATTCTGAGTGGAAAAATGAGCTTGACAATCTAAGTTATCAAGTCTTAAGAAATTCTTACACAGAAAGACCGTTCACAGGAGAATATAATTTTCATTTTGAAAATGGAGCATACAATTGCAAGGGATGTAATCAACTACTTTTTAAAAGTAATAACAAATTTGAAAGTAATTGTGGTTGGCCTAGTTTTGATCAAGCAATTCCTAGTGCGATTGTTTATATTAAAGACCTTTCTAATAATATGAACAGAATAGAAGTGAAATGCTCAAAATGTGATGGTCACTTAGGACACGTTTTTAACGATGGGCCTAAAGACACAACAGGGAAAAGATATTGTATCAACTCGGCTGCATTATCGTTCAATAAAAAATAAAAATATGGAAAAATTCGATTTAATCGTTTTAGGAAGTGGACCAGGTGGTTATGTGACTGCAATTAGGGGCTCTCAACTTGGTTTAAAAACTGCTATAGTTGAAAAAGAAAGCTTGGGTGGAGTTTGTTTAAACTGGGGGTGTATTCCAACTAAAGCATTATTAAAATCCGCTCAAGTGTTTGAATATATCAAACATGCGGAAGATTATGGAATTAATATATCTAGTGCTGATAAAGATTTTAATAAAGTTATAAAAAGGAGTAGAAAGGTGGCTGAGACTATGAGTAAGGGGGTGAAGTTTCTTATGAAAAAAAATAAAATTACTGTTTTTAATGGTTTTGGAAAACTAAGTTCTAATAATACTATTAAAATTACCAATGAAAATAATGAAGAGGAAATTATTTCATCTAAAAATATAATAATTGCCACTGGCGCAAGATCTAGAGAACTACCATCATTAAAGCAAGATGGAAAATATATAATTGGTTATAGACAAGCTATGACTCTTTCCAAACAACCAAAAGATATTGTTATTGTAGGTTCAGGAGCAATAGGAATTGAATTTGCATACTTCTATAATTCAATGGGTTCTAATGTTACAGTAGTTGAATATTTAGATAGAATAGTTCCAGTTGAAGATCATGAAATCTCAAAAGAATTAGAAAAAAATTTAAAAAAGAGTGGAATTAATATTCTCACATCTTCAGAAGTTGAAAAAGCAATTGTAAATGAATCTGGTATAGTTGAGGTTCATATCAAATCTGCTAATGGTGAACAAAGCACTATTAATACAGAAACAGTACTAAGTGCAGTTGGTATTAAAAGTAATATTGAAAAAATTGGTCTAGAAGAAGTTGGAATTGAAATTAAAAATGACAAAATTTTAGTAAATGAATTCTACGAAACTAATGTGAAAGGCTATTATGCGATTGGAGATATTGTAAAAGGTCAAACTTTAGCTCATGTGGCATCTGCTGAGGGAATTTTATGTGTAGAGAAAATATCTGGTATTGATGTTAGCCCTCTCGATTATAATAATATTCCTGGCTGTACTTATTCTTCTCCTGAAATAGCATCGGTTGGATTTACAGAAGAAAAAGCTATAGAAATGGGGTATGAAATAAAAGTTGGTAAATTCCCTTTTAGTGCTTCTGGAAAAGCTCAAGCTTCAGGAAAAAGTGATGGTTTTGTTAAAGTTATTTTTGATTCTAAATATGGGGAATGGTTAGGCTGTCATATGATTGGAGATGGAGTTACTGATTTGATTGCTGAAGCAGTTCTTGGAAGAAAATTAGAAACTACAGGACATGAAGTTCTTAAGGCAGTACATCCACATCCAACTATGAGCGAAGCTGTTATGGAGGCAGTTGCTGCAGCTTACGACGAAGTAATTCATTTGTAATTAGTATAAGAAACTTTCTATAGCTAAATCATAACTTTTAAATCCGAATCCAAGAATAACTCCTCT
>CAJWFY010000161.1 GCA_913031655.1 uncultured Flavobacteriaceae bacterium | reverse complement strand
GAGATCTAACTCCACTATATAAATGAGCAAAAACTAATTCTGCAACAGATGCTGAAGAAGCAGCAGGTGTATTGATAACGTCAATTCCTTTACTTTTAGCATACTCGACATCAATATTGTCCATTCCGACACCTCCTCTTCCAATAATTTTTAAATTTGGACATTTATCAATCAAATCTTTTCTTACAGTAGTAGCGCTTCTAACTAGTATTACGCTTATTTTTTCTTCATTTATATGATTTGTTAATTGATCTTGTGCCACAGTTGTGGTAGAAACATTAAATCCGTTTTTTTCTAAAGCTATTTTTCCACTATTAGAAATCCCATCATTAGCTAAAATATTTATCATAAAATTTTATTATACTTTTCTTTTTAATTCATTCATTACCTCAACTAAAACCTTTACAGATTCGAGCTCTAGCGCATTATAAATTGAAGCACGATAGCCTCCAACAGACCTATGACCGTTAATTCCGTTAATATTTGCTTCTTTACTTAGTTTGTCAAAAAGTTCTTTATGATCTTGGTTAATTAAATTAAAAGTAGCATTCATTGAACTTCGGTCTTCCTTGGCGGCAAACCCTTTAAAAAGATCACTTTTATCAATAGCATCATAAATTAGTTCAGCTTTGGCATTATTTTTTGACTCAATACTTTCAATACCACCATTCTTGTTCAACCATTCAAGAGTTAGCATAGAAGTGTAAACTGCAAAAACGGGTGGAGTATTAAACATACTTTCTTTATCAATATGCATTTGATAGTCAAGCATTGAAGGAATTTTTCTTGAAACTTTACCTAAAATATCTTCTTTGATAATGACTAGAGTTGTTCCAGCTGGCCCCATGTTTTTTTGAGCTCCTGCGTAGATTAAAGCAAATTTGGAAAAATCAATTTTTCTGGAAAATATATCTGATGACATATCACAGACCATATTAACTGAAGAATTGGGGATTTCTTTAATTTGTGTGCCAAAAATTGTATTGTTGGTAGTTATATGAAAATAATCTAAATCAGAATCAATAGAATATCCTTTAGGAATATAATTGAAATTTTTATCCTTAGAAGAAGCGACCTCAACTGCTTCACCAAAAAGCTTAGCTTCTTTTAATGCTTTAGTTGACCAAACACCAGTGTTTAAATAACCTGCCTTATTTTCTAACAAGTTATAAGCTGCCATTAGAAACTGATTACTAGCGCCACCTTGTAAAAACAGAGCCTTATAACCCTTGTTTTCTAGGTTAAGTAGTTTTAAAGCCAAAGAGGTGGCTTTGTCCATTATATCAATAAAATCCTTACTTCTATGAGATATTTCTAATAATGATAATCCAGAGTTGTTTATATTAAGAATTCCTTTAGAAGCTTCTTTAATAACTGAATTTGGAAGAATGCTAGGACCAGCGCTGAAATTATGTACTTTCATTTATTATTTTAAAAAGTGCAATTTAATAAAATACAAAATATTTAAAGCTGTTTTTAGTTTAAGATATCATTATATTTTTAACAAAAAATCTAATGTATTTATATTATCTGCATAGTCATCAATATTAGGCTTTTGACTCGAGCCAAAGCTAGTGGAGTTAGGTATGTTTAAATTACTTACTACGCATTGTAATGAATCTTTAATATTAGAAATATAAGTGTTTAGATCTTTAGAGTTTTCATAATATTCAAAAAATAAACAACCTATTGGAGAGCCAAGTTTTTCATCTTCTTTTAAAATAACAAACCCATTTTCAATGAATTTTTGTTCACTCATTAGGTATACTGCTTTATTATAATCATAGTTGTTAACATATTTATTATGGTTAATAATATCTTTAAATTTAAACAAGGCATTGAAAAGTAAATCAAAATCATATCCTTTAGGAACTAACAACTTGGAAACGCTTCTGCAGCCCATGCCGAAATAAGTAAAAATATCATTACCAAGATTTTTTAAATCTTCTACAGATTCATTGCCATCCAAAACAGCTATTGAGTGTCGGGTTTTTCTTAGAACATTAGGATAGCTTCCGAAATAGTATTCAAAATATTTAAATGAGCTATTACTTCCTGTAGCAATAACTCCACTAAAGTCTTTAATTGGATTTGTGGTGAATTCAACTTTATTTTTAATTCCAGGCAACACTGAATCTAAAAATTCAATAATAAAAGGTATTAATATTTTATCATCAGAAGATAGTTTTACAATGCAATTGAAATTCAATATTAATCCACATAGCAGGTCATGAAACCCAACTAATGGTAAGTTTCCAGCCATAATTATAGCTATTTTCTTGTCAGATTTATCCGTAAGTTGATATTGATCTGTCCATTGCTTTATGTTAGAGTAATTAAGTTGCTTTGACCATTCATTTAAAGCTTGTTTTACAGAGTCTTCAGTAAACCAGGTATTGTACTTATAAGAAGTATCTATAGCTTTATTTAGCTCTGAAGACCAGTGAGTAAGTTCTTTAGATGAATTTTTTGAAATATTATTACTGAAAAGAATTCCTAATTTTTCGAATGCTTTAATTCTATTGTATAATGTTGACACTAAACTTGTTTGTAATGTTAATTGGTGTTATTTTTGAGCAAATCTAAATAAAGATTAGATCAATAACAATGGCTATAAAAATAACTGATGAATGTATAAATTGTGGAGCTTGTGAGCCAGAGTGTCCAAATACCGCTATTTATGAAGCTGCTTATGAATGGAAATATTCTGATGGCACTAGCTTATCAGGTGATTTGATCCTGCCTAATGGAAAAAATGTTAATGCAGAAATTGAACAAGAACCAGTTTCTGATGAATA
>CAJWFY010000160.1 GCA_913031655.1 uncultured Flavobacteriaceae bacterium | reverse complement strand
CTTCCATTTTAGAATAAAAATAAAGGTTCTTATCATCCCAAAGCATCTTAAATTGGGTCTTAAATTTTGGGGTTTTTTCACCTTCTATATCAATAAATGAATCTGACCAAAGTGCTTCTTTCCAAACATTTTCATCATCTTTCCCATCTACGGTAATCTTATCACTTGTGAAATAAGCAATGTGATTTTTAGGAATCTTCTGAACAATTACATTAACATTGGGTTGTTTTGAACTACAGTTTACTAGCAAAATCAATATTAAAAATGAAAAACAATAATTAAGCGACCTACTGATTTTGATATTTTTTTTATCCCTAATAGTAAAGAGGCTCCAATTTATTTCTTTCATTGTGAATTTATAATTAATCAGTTAGGTAATTTCAACAATAAATATAAGTAAAGCTGTCTATTTACTACCCTTATAAGATGCGTTTAAATTTATAAAACTAAAACACAATAACACCTATTTACTATCGTGTTTACAAAGGATTTTTAAATGATTTATTTATGGGATGTTTTAATTTATTAAAATAACTGATTTTTGATTACTGAAATCAGAGTAGTAGATTTTGTGTTTTATTAAAAATTCTAATATAGACTTATCTAAATCAAGTATATTGCATCATATAAATTATTATTATGAAATTAAATTTATTGTCTTGTGATGCTCAAAGACCAGACAAAAGAGCAATAGCAAAATATATTGCTGAAATTTCATCTAATATTAATGAATCATTAGCAAACGAACTTACTGAGATAATTTTAGAGGGAGATGCTGTAGATATTGAGATTGAGGACAAAAATTCTGGCTCAGCTTTAAGAACTTTTCGAAAACTAAGGGTTGACTACGAAATTATTGAATGAATCAGGGTTTAAATAGATTATGAAAGCATCACAAAAAAAAGATGAAAAATCTAAAAAAAATAGTAAAGAAAACCTGGGTGGTTCTTACAAGTTCAAAATCGCTGCTAAGTATAAAAAACCTAAAACCAGGGGTGACAAAAACTACAATAAGCGAAATAAAAAATAAGGAATTGCAAGGTTTATTCTCTACTAATTTGCTCCTTTTAGATCAGTAAAAACTTCAAGTCAATAAAGAGAAGGTTCTAAATATGGAATTTAAGATTATGTTGAAATCAAATACATGTATTTTGAAAATATAAATTAGATACTATGAATCAAAATCAGCCTACACAGCGTGAAGATTATAAATGTTTTTACCCAATACTAACAAGGTGGATGGATAATGATGTCTATGGACATATAAACAATGTTACGTACTACTCCTATTTTGACTCAACAGTGAACAAGTATTTAATAGAAAATGCGGAACTAGATATCATTAATTCTAAAATTGTTAGCTATGTAGTTAACTCAAACTGTAATTACTTATCTAGCCTTAGCTTCCCTGACGAAATTGAAGCTGGATTAAGAGTTAATAAGATTGGAAATAGCTCAGTAACTTATGGTATTGGGATTTTTAAAAAAGGAGGAATAAAGGCGAGTGCCTATGGTGAATTCACTCATGTATTTGTAAATAAATCAGAGAACAAATCAACACCAATCCCTATAAAAACTAGAGAAGCTTTAGAGAGTCTATTAATTATTTAATTTTTAAAATTCTTTTTAAAATAGTTTTAATAAAAATCCCTTTGGGAAAACTTAACATGATTTTTATTTCTTCAAAAAAAGATGTTTGTTCATTTAGAAATTTAAAAATCATATTAGGACTATTCTTTTTAAACATTTCTATAAAAAGTTTACTTCCAAGATGATTGTTCTGAAATAACACATCTAAAAAAATCAAATCATAATACCAAAACCTGGTCTTCTTTGAAAATTTAATAAAATTGGTATCATTCTCTTTTAAAAACTCAACAAGTGTCTTTGTCTTTCTTTCAATATTTTTAAAAGTATAACCCGTGCTAGGTTTACTCCAGCCTCCAGCAGTTCCTATGTATAAAATATTTTTAGAATTTTGCTTTTCAAACGGAAAAACAGTCATAGGTATTTTTCCAGATTCTTTTGATTTAATTGAAAATTTTTTTATCCCTAAATTTTTTAAATATTCATTTAAAGCATCTTCATATTCGTTTTGATTAAGTAGATTTTTAGAAAATAGAGTATACTCAATTAAAGCTTCTTTTTTTGAAAAAGGTAAAACATACATGAATCTTGTATTGGAATTTTGATTTATAGAAAAATCCATGAAGGTTGCTTCATTTGTATTAAAAAAATCTTCTTCAGTTTCTATAAACCAACCTTCAAAATGCTGAATTAGTAAAGGATACTTTTGTGTATTATTTATTAAGTCCCAATTTAAAATACTGTTAAATACTTTTTTTGACCTATAAACTCCAGAAGATGTTTTTACCTCACAATACGCTCCATTATCTAAGACATTTAAAACTTTAGCCTTGGAGCTGTTAATATTAGAGTTTTTAGAAATTATTTGGTTTGAATAGTTATAACGCGATTTACTTTTAAGCATCTTATAAACAAAAGGACTTAAAGAAAGGTTCTTATTGAAATTATCACTTTTAAACAAAACGTTTTTCCAAGAATGAAAAATCATTTCATCCCAACTGCTTTCCTTTTCTTCCCAAAAACACCAAGTCCTATCATTTACTACTTTAGGAAAATCTGGATCTATAATCAGTATTTTTATTTTCGAAAATAACGGATCTAATGAAAAGGCAGTAGCTAGAGAAAGTCCGGATGCTCCAGCGCCACAAATTATATAATCATAATCTAAATGCATGGTGATAATTGATTATAAAGGTACATAATAAGTTTTTTGAATTGCAGTTGATTTACATTTAGATTCCC
>CAJWFY010000159.1 GCA_913031655.1 uncultured Flavobacteriaceae bacterium | reverse complement strand
CCCCAAAAATTACCTTGAACAAAAATTATTTTTGCCTTATTTTTTGGAACACCTTTATTTAAATAGGCCCACTTTCTAGCTAATTTAACAGCGGTCTCTCCACCTTCAACCCCTGTATTCATTGGCAAGACTTTATCATATCCAAAAAATTCAGTTATAAATTTCTCATACTCACCCAAAACATCATTATAAAAGGCTCTTGAGGTGAGAGTAAGAGTAGAGGCTTGATCAATTAAAGCCTTTATTATTTTGGGATGACAATGACCTTGATTCACAGCCGAATAAGCAGATAAAAAATCAAAATATTTCTCACCCTCTACATCCCAAACATAAACACCTTTTCCTTTTTTCAAAACAACAGGAAGAGGATGATAGTTATGAGCTCCAAATTTATCTTCTAGTTCAATAAACTTATTTGATTGTGAGTTACTCATTTTTTAAAAATTATTTTCGATAAAAATATGATTATTGAGCAAATTAGACAATTTTAAAATAGATATTAAAATATTATTATAATTTAGATCTTAATTCTTAAAATTATTTTGAAACATTTAGAAAGTAAAAACAACATTTTATTTAAAAATATCAAAAAACTGTTGTCGAAATCAAAAAGTAGAAAAGACTCTCAATCGTTTGTAGTTGAGGGAGTTAAAGAAATAAAAATTTGTTTTGAAGAGAAATTTAATTTTATAGAATTATTTATTTGCTCGGAAATATTATCTGAGGAAAATTTACTTTTAACTACTAAAATCTCTTCAATCACTAATACTACGGAACTCTCTTTAAATCTATATAAGCAACTGTCATATAAGGAAAAAGGAGAAGGCTTACTTGCGATAGTTAAATCTAAAAGTTTTGATTTAAAAGATTTAATTTTGCCTAAAAATCCTTTTATACTAGTTGCTGAATCGCCTGAAAAACCAGGAAATATTGGTGCGATTTTAAGAACTGCAGATGCAGCTGGAATTGATGCTGTTATAATTGCAAATCCAAAAACTGAATTATTTAATCCAAACATTATTAGGTCTAGTTTAGGAAGTGTTTTCACATCCAATATAGCTACTGGAAGTTCTAGTGAGGTAATTAATTATTTATTAAAAAATAAAATAAACATATACTCTACTTTTATAAAAAAAAGTATTGATTTCACATCTATAAACTACAAGGGATCTTGTGCAATTGTTGTAGGCACCGAATCTTCTTCATTAACTAACGAATGGGCTTTAAAATCAACTAAACTTATAAAAATTCCTATGAAGGGTAAAATGGATTCTTTAAACTTATCAGTTAGTGCTGCAATTGTTATCTTTGAAGCCTTAAAACAAAGAAATGTTAGTTAGTCCAGATTCTCTTTTTATTATTCTTATTTCAATTATAGTTTTCAATTTTTTAAAAGACTCGTTTTTAGATTTTTTAAACTCAACACATTTTGAAAATAAAGTTCCAGAAATTCTTTCAGATGTTTACGATGAAGAAAAATATTTAAAATCACAAGATTATAAAAAAACTCAATATGAGTTCACTAAATACTCCAGGATATTTAATTTAACTACAATTTTGTTATTTTTCTATCTTGACGGGTTTTTGATTATAGATGATTTTAGTAGAAGTTATTTTGACTCATCTATATTAATAAGTTTATTTTTTTTCGGAATAATATTTTTTGCCAATGAAATAATAAATTTACCATTCTCAGTTTATTTTACTTTTATAATTGAAGAAAAGTATGGTTTTAATAAAACCAATGCCAAGACTTTTATTTTTGACAAAATAAAATCCTGGATACTTACAATACTATTTGGTGGAGGAATTTTAAGTTTTATAATATTTCAGTTTGAATTAATTGGAGAGCAGTTCTGGATTGTTGCTTGGATTTTTATGACGATACTTACTGTACTAATTAATGGGCTTTATGCTCAAATAATTGTTCCACTTTTTAATAAACAAAGTAAACTTGAAGTTGGAGAATTAAGATCTAATATTGAAAAATATGCTAAAAAAACTGGATTTGATTTAAGTAATATTTTCGTAATAGACGGCTCCAAAAGATCAACAAAGGCCAATGCTTATTTTTCTGGATTTGGAAAACAAAAAAGAGTAACACTGTATGATACATTAGTAAATAAGTTAAGTAACAATCAAATCATTTCTGTGATTGCACATGAGATTGGGCATTACAAGAAAAATCACATCATATTTAATCTTATTTTTTCTGTTTTTCAGACAGGTATCATGCTTTATGTTCTTTCATTATTTATATTTCAACCTATTTTTTCAGAAGCAATAGGTGTAACAAATCATAGCTTTCACATAGGCTTAATCACTTTTTCAATATTGTACACTCCGATTTCTGAATTATTTTCATTGATTTTCAATATATTTTCGAGGAAATTTGAATATCAAGCAGATGAATATGCTAAAAAAACTTTTGATGGAATCTATTTATTAGAGGCATTAAAAATACTATCTAAAGATAGTTTAAGTAACTTAACTCCACATCCAAAATATGTGTGGTGGCACTACTCTCACCCTACTCTTTTTGAAAGAATAACTAGATTATAATTACTTGATTTTTTTAAGTAATTTTAAATAGTGATAGTAACAGATTCAGTTGAGGAAAATATTTTAATTGCTAAAGAGTATAAAGAACTACTTAAAATTAGCTACCAATCATTATCTAAAGATGACAGGAAGTTAATTAGATTAGCTTTTAATACATCTGTAGATGCTCATAAAAATCAAAGAAGAAAATCAGGAGAACCTTATGTTTTTCACCCAATAGCTGTTGCTAAAATAGTTGCTTCAAAAATTGGTCTAGATGCCACATGTATCGCTTCAGCTCTTTTGCACGATGTTATTGAAGATACCGAATATGATGCTAAAAGAATTG
>CAJWFY010000158.1 GCA_913031655.1 uncultured Flavobacteriaceae bacterium | reverse complement strand
TTAGAACTGAAGATTCCATTCCCCAGTATATTATTTTTTCAAATAATTTTTTTTCCGTTGAATCGAATTCTTTAACTAATGTTTTAAATTTTTGATAATTTGTAAATATCACTTCTTCTAAATTTAAAAATATTTTTTCACAATTTTTAATTTCAAAAATAGAATGAAATTTTTTCTTATAAGTCTCTTTTAAATAATTATTAAAATCAAAATCTGGTTCGTCATCTTTAGGAAAATCAATTTGAAAAGTTTTTATGTTAATTATAATATTTTTTAATTGATCATTTTTTTGTTTATTAAAGAAACAATAATAATTGTAAGTAATTTGTTCTAAATTCTTTAGCTTAGCTAAAGCGCCATAAAAGCTTTGAAAATCAACAAAACTATCCTTTATAGATAAACTTACTAATTGATTAAGTTCTCCAATTAGATGCCAATCATCATCAACATTCCCATAGGAAATCTCTAGATGCTTTACAGTTTTGTTACTCTTTAATTTATTAAATGAATTATCTTTAATAGAGCCATTAATAGATAATTGATCATTCATAATATTAAACTTTTAAAGTTTCCTTTATTACTTTTAATGAATTTTTAATTTGATCTTCACTACCTTCTGCAACACTTATTAATTTTTCAATTTCTTTAAATAATCTTTCTCGGTCTTGTAAAAGTAGATTTGAGGCTTCATCTAAGGCACTTTTAATTCTACCTTCTATAGATTGTGGGTTTGAAATCTTTAAAAGAGACAACATACTAATTGTACTTTTCTCTCCAAAGTTTTTTTCAAATAAATCTTGTTCTTTTTTTGTAAATTTTCTATCTGCAATAAATATTTTAAGTGCACCCCACATCAAAGCACTACTAAATATTTCTTTTGTCGATATATCTAATTCCTCACCAATAACCTTTTTAATGCTGTCATTAATTTTTTGATCAATTGTTTTTAAATCATATATTCCTTTTTTATTAGTTTCAAAATATTCATGATATTCGTTACTCATTGAAAACCAGACTAATGCTTGCATTCTATTTAAAAAAGATGGATGCGTACTATACAATTGATTTTGGTCTCCTTTTATTTCTTTTAATTCTCTCAATTGGTCTAATGTTGAAGAAAAGTTGAAAGTTAAATGTTCATCTCCTAGTCCACTTGCAATCTTCAACATAGCTTTAAGTGAATTTTCTACATTCCCAGATCCTAGAAAACCTGCACGATCTGCTGATATTTCAGATGCTCTTGATAAATGTAATAAGTTTAATAATTCTGTTTTACCTTTAGCCTGGTTAGGTGTTGGATATAAATTATGTTGATAATAATGATGTGAGACCTCATGACCAATTACATATTGTAGTTCCTCACCATTTAATAATTCTATCAATTTAGAGGTAATAATTATTTCTGCAGAATTACTTTCTGGCATCATTGCACATGAGGCTTGAGACTGGGTGTGGTTTGCTGTTATAAAAAAATTAAAATTATTATTTAATTCTAATTTACTAAATACATTTTTTATAGACTTATCAATTTTTGGAAAAATTTCTGGAGTTACCTTTACTGACGTTGATAACAGGGATTTTAGAATTGGATTATTAAAATTTGTTTTATTTGTATTCTCAACTTTACTAAGATTAAGTTCCTTTAAGTTGTCGTATGAGTATCTAAATCTATCTAAAAAGTTCATTAACAATTGTACTGCTTTCTTAAATTAGCCGCTAAAATTGTCATTTCTTTAGCTCTATTTCTTTTAGTTTTATCATTATTATTAGTTTGCGAATTCCACCTTGAATATTCCTGTCTTAAAATTTTACATTTTTCTTTATTATCCATATCTTTGGTTATGCCAAAAATACTCTCATCAGCCTGATCTCCAAAATCAACAAACTTTAAAGAAGCAGTTTCGATTCTTTTAATTTCTTGATATTTATTTTGATTTAATTCTAATTTTTTTGCTACGTTGTCGATAAAGCTATTTTCTTTTGCAATTAAAGTATCATCGTTTGTTGCTATATTTAATAATAAATTTATTATTTCATATCGTTCATCAATTTTTGAATTATTTCTTATTTCCTTTAAATAGTGTTCTGCATCAATATTTTCACTAATCATTAAATTATAAAATTTTTTTAAATTTAATGTTTGATTAATGCCACCCTCAACTGTTCTATCTCCCTTATAAGCTATATTATCTTTTACTAATTTTAAGCTTTTATCTACATCGTTATTTTTAATTTGAGCAAGTTGAAGGCCTATAGGAATAATTAAAGAATCTAATTTTTGTCTATTTGCTCCTAAATATCCTGGTTGTTTATATTCTGCATCAATCAAGGCTGAATCATAAGTCAATATTTCACTATATGAATCATAATCATCAAAATTTTCCTCTTCATTTAATCTACATTTAAAATGCTCTGGTCTATAATTAACCAAACTATAAATTAAAGGTCTGCCTTCTGTTTCGTGAAACTTTAATTCTTTTGTACAAATGAACACTCTAAATTCTATTTTTCTTTTGCCAGCTTTAGGAAAATGCATAACCGAAAATGGAAAAGCTAATTTTTCAATTGGTTCATCATCAGGATCTAGTAATTTAGCTTGAACTAGATTCATAGAACCCTCCGACCAATCTATATTATGAGTTTTAATAATATGACAATTATCTCTTATATAATTTTCTAATTTAGGGTTATCTTCATAATCCTCTGTTTCATAATATATATTTTCATATTCTTCTTGATCTAAATCAGTAACATCAAAAGCATATATTTTAAGATACGTTGAGTTATTTTCAATTTCATAACCTTCTGGAAAATCATTAAAATATAAAACAAAACAATCTTTACCTGAAACTTTTTCTTTTTTTACTGATGTCGAAATAAAGAATTTTTCACTGTCTTCATTTTCTACTTCCAGGTCCATAGCAATAATTTCTT
>CAJWFY010000157.1 GCA_913031655.1 uncultured Flavobacteriaceae bacterium | reverse complement strand
ATAATGAAAAAACTCCTTCTACTATTACTGTTTATTCCATTAATGTCTTTTGGACAATCTGATCCCGATAAGTTAAATGTAATTATTGCAAAATATGAAATGGAAAGAGAATATGGATTTAAGAAACTTGAGTCTGTAGAAAATACGATTAAATATCATCAAGCAGAATCTGATTTTTCTAAGGAAATAAAAGAAGAGTTAGAAGCAATTTCTGATGAGAGTTTGTCTGAATCCGAAAAAATTTCAAAAGAATTGTTGTTATTTGTTTTACAAGATAAGATCGATTCAAACAACTACAAAACGTATTTAAATACCATTACCAATGAAAATGCTTTTCATTTAAATTTGGCTTCAATGGGAGACCGGACTCTTAAAAACAAGAAACAGGTTGTTGATTACTTAAAACTACTTGATGATTTGCCACAACAAATAGAATATAATATAAATTTATTAAAAGCCTCGATAAAAGAAGGTATGTCGCAACCAAGAGTAGTTTTTAATGATTATGACAATACTTATAACAAACACATAGTTTTAGACCCAAAAGAAAGTGAGTTTTATAAACCATTTCTTAATTTACCAGAATTGCTTTCAACTGAATCAAAAGATTCTATAGTTAAAGCAGGTATAAGAAGTGTTCAGAAAAATGCTATTGATCAATATAAAAAAATAAAAAGCTTTTTTGAAAATGAGTATTTTCCAAACACAAGAAAAGGTTTAGGAGTATCAACAATTCCTAATGGTAAAAATTTTTATCAAAATAGAATTAACTATTTTACGACAAGCAAACAATATTCTGCGGATGATATTCACCAAATTGGATTAAAGGAGGTTTCGAGAATCAAAGTAGAAATGCTAAAAATTATTGATGATTTAAAATTTAAAGGAAGCTTCGCTGAATTCTTAAATTTTCTACGTAAAGATGAACAGTTTTATCCAAAAACCGCTGAGGAGTTGTTAATGTTCGCACGTGACATTTCAAAAAGAATAGATGCTGAATTACCTAAATTTTTCAAGACATTACCAAGAAAACCCTATGGAGTTGTTCCAGTTCCAGCAGACCTTGCTCCAAATTATACTGGAGGCAGATATTTTAGTTCTCAAAGTGAAACAACAGCAGGATTTTATTGGGTAAACACTTTTAACTTACCAAGTAGAACTTTATATACAATCCCTGCTTTAACTGCTCATGAAGCAGTTCCTGGTCATCATTTACAGTTCTCATTGAATAATGAATTGCCAGAAACCATTCCAAGTTTTAGAAGAAAATTATATCTCTCTGCTTATGGTGAAGGCTGGGGTTTGTATTCGGAATATTTGGTAGACGAAATGAATATTTATACAACACCATATGAAAAATTTGGTCAATTAACTTATGAAATGTGGCGAGCTTGTAGGCTGGTTGTTGACACAGGCGTACACGCAAAAGGATGGACAAGGAAACAAATGATTGATTATATGGCTAAAAACACAGCTTTATCAATTCATGAAGTTACTACAGAAACAGATCGATATATTTCTTGGCCAGGACAAGCTTTATCATATAAAATAGGAGAAATAAAAATAAGAGAGCTTCGTAAAAGAGCGGAAGTAGCCTTAGGTGATAAATTTGATATTCGTGAATTTCATGAAGTGATTCTTGAAGAAGGAACAGTAACATTATCTATTATGGAAGAACGAATTGACTCGTATATACAGAAATTATGAAACAGATTATTCGCCAACTAGAGCACTAAAATTAAAAAGATTGGGACTTAAACCGTTAATTTACCGTTAGTATAACTTGTTTTCATTTTATCTAACTTTAGGTATTAACTCAAATCATATATTAAACAACATAGAATGAATCTAACACTTAAATTTGTATTAGTAGGCTTATTAATACTCTCTTTCAGTAGTTGCAAGCAAAAAGAGATATCATTAAAAAAATCTAAAGTAAAGCAGTACGCTAAATTCATTTCAGAAATGAAATCAAAGGGATTTACAACTGGAAATATTTTGGTTTATGAAAACTCAGAAGTTGTTTTTCAAAGTTCAGATGGTTTAAGGTCTATTGACCCAATAGATTCTTTAACATTAAACTCTCAATTTCGTTTAGCATCAGTAAGCAAGCAATTCACAGGTGTAGCTATAATGAAACTTAAACAAGCAGGTAATTTAGACTATGACCAAAAAGTAAGTACTATACTAACAGATTTTCCTTACGATAATATTAGCATAAGAAATTTGCTGCTCCATACTTCTGGACTAGCTGATTATGAGAAAATAATAGAAGAAAATTTTATTCCTCAAGATCCAATTAAACAATATCTATTAGGTAATAACGAAATATTAAAAATCTTCTTTGACGTAAACCCTGATTTGAATTTTCAACCTGGTGAAAAATGGGAATATAGCAATACAGGTTATATGATTTTAGCTTCAGTTGTTGAAAAAGTTTCAAAGCAACACTTTCGAGATTTTTTAAAGAAGAATATTTTTGAACCTTTAAGAATGAGTAACACAACACTCTACAATTATCAAGAAGGTATTGACCCTAATATGCCTAACCGTGTATTTGGTTATCAAAAAGCACTAAATCAAAAAGACTATATGCTAAATGACTATCATATTGTTAATGATGTAAGAGGAGACGGAGGAATATATTCTACATTAAATGACTTATTTAAGTGGAATATGGCACTGGTAAATTATAAAGTTCTTCCAAAAGAATATCTAGATGAAGCTTGGTCTTGGGGAATACTCAATAATGGTGAAAAGACTAAATATGGATTTGGATGGTTTATTGAAGACAAAACAAAACCTAAAACTGTTTCTCATGCTGGTGGATGGGTTGGATTTGGAACTTACTTATTTAATGAAATTGAGAATAAAAGTGGCTACATTGTTCTTACTAATAACAGTACGCGTGTTTTATTTGATATTAAAAACGCCATTGATAGTATAAGAGCGGATGTTCCGTATGTTTTACCAAAAAAATGAAATATCATATAAGTTTATGAATAT
>CAJWFY010000156.1 GCA_913031655.1 uncultured Flavobacteriaceae bacterium | reverse complement strand
GGAGCAACTCAAGAAGATTTAATTAGAATATCACGCTTTTATGATTTAGCTCCTGAAAACCCGCCAGTTGATTGGGCTGAAAAAATTAAACACTTGCCTTTACAAGATTTATTAAAAAACATTAATGGTAAAAAGGAAATTTTCGATAAAATGATTAGGCGTAAACCAAATGATCCAGAATGGTATAAGGGAGGTCTTTATCATGATGATATGGATTTTGGTGTTCCTAGTTTTTGGTTTGTTTCATGGTATGACGTAGCTACAAGTCCTAATATTGCTTTGTTTAATCATGTTAGAAGTAATGCAAAGGATTTGAGTGTTAGAGACGATCAATATTTAGTAATTGCTCCAACTCTACATTGTGGTTTTACTAGAGCTACAGAGAATACTATAGTTGGTCAGAGAAGTGTTGGAGATGCTCGATTAAATTATGATGAGCAAATATATAATTGGTTTGATTTAATGTTAAAAGGAAAAAATAACGATTTCAAAGCTAAAACTCCAAGAGTTCAATATTATACTATGGGATCAAATAAATGGCAAAATTCTGAAGTGTGGCCCCCTGAAAATACAGAAATGACTACTTTTTATTTAAGTAGTAATGGTTCTGCAAATACTATGTATGGTGATGGGAAACTTACTACATTAAAAAGAAAAATTCAAAATAATACCGACTCTTTTCTGTATGATCCTATGGATCCAGTAACATCTAATGGAGGTGGTGTTTGTTGTATGGGCAATGCTGTAAAAGGTGGTGCGTTTGATCAACAAGAAATTGAATCCAGAGATGATGTTTTAGTGTATACTTCTGAACCGTTAAATAATGGACTTGAAGTAACTGGATTTATAAATTCAACCATATATCTTTCTTCAGATGTAAAAGATACAGATATTACCATCAAACTAATAGATGTTTATCCAGATGGAACAGCGTATAATATTGATGAAACTATTCAAAGAGTAAGATTTAGAGAAGGTTATGATAAGGAAGTTTTTATGGAAAAAGGAAATGTATATAAAGTAGATTTATCTCAAATGTCCACTAGTAATTATTTTAAGAAAAATCATAGAATTAGGATTGAAATATCCAGCAGTAATTTTCCTAGGTTCGCCAGAAACTTAAATACTGGTGGAGATAATTTTAATGAATCTAACGGTATTGTAGCTAGGAACACAATTCATCATTCTAAATTACATCCCTCATCAATAACATTACCTATTGTTAAAAAATAATTTATTAGAGATGTAATAAATATTGATTTTTTACTCTATCTCTATTTAGTTTACTTTTGAAATATTACCTTAGTTTTTTGGAGACTATATTTAGTAATTTTAGAGTGTTATAAACCAAATAAAATGGAAAATAATTTTGATGCAATTGTAATTGGAACTGGAATTAGTGGGGGTTGGGCTGCGAAGGAACTTTGTGAAAGTGGATTGAAAACTTTAGTTCTAGAAAGAGGGCATATGTTAAAACATGTGGAGGATTACAAAACAGCAAACATGGAAAGTTGGGATTTTCCATCTGGAAATGTTATTACAGAAGAAATTAGAAAAAGACAGCCTAAACAAAGTAGAACTGGATATGTTAATCAAGAAGCTACTAAGCATCTATTTGTAGATGATATAGAACACCCTTATAATGAAGATAAAAGATTTGATTGGATTAGAGGGTATCATGTTGGTGGAAGATCACTGCTTTGGGGTAGACAAAGTTATCGTTTATCAGAATATGATTTCAAAGCTAATAAAGATGACGGTTATGGAGTAGATTGGCCCATAAGATATGAAGATTTATCTTCTTGGTATGATTACGTTGAAGATTATATAGGTGTAAGCGGAGAGAACTTAAACCTTCCTCAGTTTCCAAACCAAAGGCTATTAAAGCCCATGGAACTTAATTGTGTAGAAGATGTTTTAAAATCATCTATTTCAGAAAAGTATAATGACAGAAATTTAACTATTGGTAGAACTGCTCACATTACAGAAGGCACTAAGCCTGGTTTAGGAAGATCAACTTGTCAATATAGAGATCGATGTAGAAGAGGGTGTCCATTTGGAGCTTATTTTAGTAGTAATTCATCTACATTACCTGCGGCTGAAGTGACTGGAAACATGACTTTAAGGGCTAACTCTTTAGTATACGAAATTGTCTATGATGATAGTAAAAAGAAAGCGACAGGAGTCAAGATAATTGATTCTGAAACTAACCTTACCTATGAATTTAATGCTAAGATTATTTTTGTTTGTGCATCCACAGTTGGTTCAACTTCAATTTTATTACAATCAAAATCTAATAGATTCCCTAATGGAATGGGGAATGATTCAGGGGAACTTGGACATAATTTAATGGATCATCACTTTCAAGTAGGTGCAACCGGTAAATTTGATGGGTTTAAAGACAAATATTATACTGGAAGAAGACCAAATGGAATTTATATTCCAAGATTTAGAAATATCGGAGGACAAACAAATAGAAAAGATTTCGTTCGAGGATATGGTTATCAAGGGGGGGCGAGTAGAACAGATTGGACCGAAACTATTAAGGAGTTATCTTATGGTAAAGAATTAAAGGAAGCCGTCTTATCTCCAGGAGATTGGTCAATGGGATTAAATGGATTTGGAGAGACTTTACCTTATCATGATAATAAAATGTATTTAAACCATGATAAAACTGACAAATGGGGATTGCCTACTGTTACTTTTGATGCTCAACTCAGAGAAAATGAATTAAATATGCGAAAAGATATGACTGAACAAGCTCAAGAAATGCTTGAAAAATCAGGTTTTATTGATGTTAAACCAATGGGTGGGAATTATGGATTTGGAGAAGGTATTCACGAAATGGGTACAGCTAGAATGGGAAGAGATCCTGAAACTTCAGTTTTAAATAATTATAATCAAATTCATGCAGTTCCTAATGTGTTTGTAACTGACGGATCAGCCATGACATCAGCTGGAAATGTCAATCCATCACTAACATATATGGCCTTAACTGCTAGAGCGGTTAAACATGCAGTAAGTGAGTTAAAAAAACAAAATATTTAA
>CAJWFY010000155.1 GCA_913031655.1 uncultured Flavobacteriaceae bacterium | reverse complement strand
ACTTTCAATTCTTGGTTAATTGAAGTGGGCTTATCAGATCTTAAAATATTTATTTTATCAATTTCAATAGGTTGTATTGTAGGACCATTTCTTGAATCCTTATATGAGGAAGAAGTCAAATCTGTATTTTCTTCGTTATCTGCTGATTTAAGCAATAAATTATATTCTGTTTGTAAACGTTCGTTTGGTTTATATTCGGATGAAAACTTGTAGAGTTGTTGACTATTATTTTGAACTACATAATCACTAGTTTCTTCAATGGTATTGGTAATTGTATAATTTCTTTTTATATTTTCTTCAATGATATTTTTTGTTTTTGCTATCAAAGCAAAACCACTTATTTCCCAAGCATCATTTGGAGAATGACTAAAATTATAAGCACCTAACTGCCCGTCAATAGATTTTGCTTGATTATTTTGAAGATTGCCAATACCAGAACCATCTGATGATATACTAATAGAAGTCCCATTTTGAGCATTTAGATTACGAAACCCTCCCCCAAATTTATAAAAATCTCTTCTTGAAAGAACCGGTTCGCCTATATTATTAGTATTACCCAAAACACTCATACTTAAGTCTTTTGAATAATAAAAAATTTTTGGAGCAGCTAAAACTCTATCTTCATTTCCTGTTCCAGCTAAAATCTCTCCAAACAAAAATTTATCTTTACCACTTTTAAGTTTAATATTAATTGCTATATTATCTTCGTTATTTGTAACATTCCTTAACTGCCCTACTTCTGTAAAATTCCTTAGCACTTCCACTTTACCTACTGCATTAGCAGGTAGGTTTTGAGTTGCTAATTTAGAATCTCCATCAAAAAAATCTTTTCCCTCAATAGTAATTTTACTAATTTCTTTACCCTCTACCTCAATCCTTCCATCTTCATTTATCTCAATTCCAGGTAAATTCTTTAAAACGTCACCTAATTTTTTTTCAGTACCTGTATTAAAAGAATCTGCATTATATACAATAGTATCTCCTTTAATAGTTACTGGCATTTCATATACTAGTTCCACTTCATCAAGAGCTTCAGCTTGTTCTTCAAGAGTAATATTTTTTTCAGAGGCTTCACTAATATTTAAATCAAATTCAACTTGTTTAAATCCAATAAACGAAACTTTAATATTATAATCTGTATTTTTTTTTAATGAAATCCTATAATAACCTCTATCATTAGAAATACCAAAACCATCTAATACTTTGGTATCCTTTTCAATAGCAATTACATTAGCCCCCATAATGGTATTCCCTGAGGAATCTGTAACAACTCCCTCAAAACGAACTTGAGAAAAAACAAATGAATTTGACAAGATAATTATTAACAACAATATTTTTTTCATATAAATAGTTTTACTAAAATGTGGATATTGAAATTTTATCTAATAACTCTTGCATTGTTTCTACGACCCCCTCTTCTTCCTTGGTACATTTCTTGCATTTCTTTAGCTTTATCCTCTGCAATTTTTTCAAATTCACTTTTAGTGACTACCTTTCCTTTAGATGGTGCCTTGATTTTTATTTTATCTTTTGGATTAAAAACAACTTTTATGCAAAGAATAGATGTTTTATCATCACTTATTTCTAGAATAAGACCTGGTAATCCTCCATACATAGAAGGTCCACTTGATACTGGTATATCAGGTGTAAACCATGCAATGGTCTCAACTGTTCTAGTTTTAGGCAACCTAGGATTCGTGTTTTCTTCATCTGAACCAGCAGCTGGCTCAGCCCGACGTCTTCCAAAACTAAAAGCTTGTTCTTCTACTTCTTTAGTAATAGTTGCTTTATATGCATTATATATTCCTATTTGCTTTGTCTCACCTGTCATTACCCATTTTGTTGGGGTGATACTGTCTTTAATTAAAAATACTTTTCCGAAAAGTTCTTTTTTATTAGTGTAAATATTAGACTGCAAGTCTTTGTGCAAAGTTCCTCCTTCTGGACCTGTCATAAACTGCATCCAGTTAAATCCCCGTCCTTGACCTCCACCAGCTTCTAAAACTTCTTCTTCTTCAAAATAGGATGAGTTACTATTAAAGTCTAAAATATAGTTTTTCTCTAAAGCATTTTTCATCGTAGATTTAATTCTTTTAGCTCTATCAGGTGGCATATTTTTCATCCAATCCATGTTTACAGTAGTTTTAGACATGTAATAAGCTTTGCCTTGAAAATCTTGTGAAAACCCATTTAAACTAAAAAACAGAACAAGTAATAATATTTTTTTCATTTTTTTTTTTTATCTCGACAATTATAATCGATTATTATTTAATAGACAATAAGTATATAATAAAGTTTAATTTAATTCTTTTTTTAAAAATATATTATAAATTAGATGTTCAAGTTATAAATTTAAATAATTAAGATATGCACATAGCAATTGCTGGGAATATTGGCGCTGGTAAAACTACTTTAACTAAACTTCTTTCTAAACATTATAAATTTGAAGCTTCCTATGAGGATGTTTTGAAAAATCCTTATTTAGATGATTTTTATAATCAAATGGAAAGGTGGTCATTTAATCTACAAATCTATTTTCTAAATAGTAGGTTTCGTCAGATAATGGATTTTGCTAAAAACAAAAAAGATATTATTCAGGACAGAACAATTTATGAAGATGCTTTTATTTTTGCTCCTAACCTTAAAGCCATGGGGCTTATGACTAACAGGGATTTTCAAAATTATAAATCTATTTTTGAAATCATGGAATCTTTCGTTAAAGGACCTGATCTTTTAATTTATTTAAGAAGTGAAATACCCAACCTAGTAGATCAAATTCATAAAAGAGGAAGAGAATATGAAAACTCTATAAGCATAGATTATTTGAGTAGACTTAATGAAAGATATGAGGCTTGGACACAAACTTATAATAAAGGAAAAATATTAGTAATCGATGTAGATAATTTAGATTTTGTTAAAAACAAAGAAGACCTCAAAATGATCATCAACAAAGTTGATGAGAGCTTAAAAGGTCTTAATTAATAAATTAGACTTTAATAAATAAAAAAGCCTCATAATTATGAGGCTTTTTTATTTTATTTAGAGCAAAAATA
>CAJWFY010000154.1 GCA_913031655.1 uncultured Flavobacteriaceae bacterium | reverse complement strand
GAGCATCACTGATTACATAATTGAAATTATATTGAAGGTCAAAGTTATAGTTTCTTCTAAAAAGTTCATTAACAGAAATATTGTCTCCTGTCAACTCAGACTCTCTAAATTTTTGTTTATTAAACTGTCTGATAAAATCTGTGTTAATTGAAATATTTGTAGGTAATAGATTGAAGTTTATATCTTTTAGAATTTTAAAATATTTTCCAGTAAATAAAGAGTCATTTTTTTTAAATGGCTCTAATTTGATCGAGTTAAAATTAAAATTATATGCAGCACCAGCTCTTATATTTTGATCTAATAAATCCTCTATTTCGTAATCTCTATGCTCAACTTGATTATAAGAATAATTTAAAGTTAAATTTTCAAGATCATAAAACCTTTCTTTTTCCTCACCACTTCTTTGCTTGTTTACTCCAATAAAATTAATACTCTTTCTTTTAGTGTAGTCTTCAGAACGCTCTAGGATACTGTTTTTTTCATTGACATCCTCTGCTGAATTTAATCTATTTTGTAGTTTAATATCTTTATACTGTTGATCATATTCCGGAGTTATAAGCTCTTCACTTAATCCAAAATTAAAAGGTATAGATACCTCCCATTTTTTTGGCAGCAATTGACCTATGTTAATATTTGAAACTAAATCATATTGTCTCTTATCCTCTATCTCTCTCTCATTAGGCCCTTGTTCAATACTTCCAAATCCACTTGTACTTTGTCTTCCAGTAGCACTTAAACTCATAAAGTCTGCGATATTAGCATCCATAGTTAATATAGCTGCCCAACCACCTTCATTATCCATATCTGACAATCTTAATTCATTAAACCAAACTGAACCGCAGACGTCCATGTTATCTTGTCTTGGGTTTTTGACCCCTACCATTAAGGTTCTAATGTCACCGAAGTTAGGATTACCCTTAATTGATACCCTTTGTTGACCCATTTCAAATTCAGAAAATTCATCTACCGGTTCGATCTCAAGATCATCACCAAAAACATCATAAAAAATAGGGTCTTCATTAGCTAGAGTTCCATTAGTAATACCTAATGATTTTATTGATTCTAAAATTTCAATTGGCAGATTAATTTCATTGATTTCAGGCCAAACAGATTGAGGATCTAATGTGTTATTTGAAGACCTTTGTAAAGGCACTTCGATTTGATAATAATTTTGGGTTAAATCATTACCAATTCTTATAAATCCAACAATATCTCCATCTGAGAGTCCTGGGTTTAAACCTTCTTCAGCATGTAAAAACATTCTTATTCTTTTATACTGCCTCATGTCTACATTGATGTTTTTGTAAACAGCTCTTGAATCTTCAGTTTCTAAAGCACAAACATCTAAAACTAAAGATTGTTCATTTTGCCTAACAATAGTATTATTATTGTTAAACTGTTCTCTTTCTACTCCCGGCGGGGATACATAGCTTTCTTCATTTTCTTGAATTCCAATAACTCCTACATTAACATTAGTGATGTCATTGTCATTATTTAGTTCTTCATCCAAAGACAATTGATATTTTCTCCAGTCACTTCTAACTAGCTCCAGAGTACCAAATCTAAATATCGTATTCTGAGTGAATTCATTCAAATACATTCTTATAAATCTAATAGATCTAAAGTCAGAAATACCTCCAACTGTGTTTGTAGGTTCATTAACAGGGACTCTAAATTGATACCATTTTATTGTTTCTGATGTGCCATTTGGAAGGGTTACAGTTTTTACTTTTCTGTCCTTTATATATTCATTATTTATATCTGATAAAGAGTTTGGAGTAATGTCAATTTCATATTCAAAATAACTATCAATAGTATTCATTGTGTTATCCCTATTAATATCTTCAGCGTCCGGCTGGGTAGATGACCCTCGATTAGTGTTTGTGAATGTTTCTGGTGAGTTACCCTCTAATCCATTATAATTTTTATACCTGTTTAAAATATCTCCATCGGAGTTCAAGAAGTAATTGTAATTATCATTCGAAGGATCATCAAGGTTAGAAAAGGAAGGGAACTTAATTGCTTCATCTTGATCATCATATCCGTCTAAACCCACATCTTGATTTTCTCTTTCTTCTCCTAAAGTTGAAAATGCGTAAATTAAAGATTGGTTTTGTGGTACAACTGATCCCCAAGTAGTCTCGTTTAACAGGCTAATATCTCCATCTTCGGGTAATCCGTTTTCATATTGCTTTCTACCATCTTTCAAAATATCTTCCGAAATATTACCTAAATTGAAATTAAGTTTTCCTCCTAAATTTTCTGAATTATTAATAAAAGGATCTTGTAACCAAAATTCTATATACTCAACATTTGATTGTTCAAAATCAGTAGTTGTAATTTGCCTTGTTATTCCCGCCCAACTATTTGAAGGATTTGTTAAAGTATTTTCAGAATTTTGAGGATTCATGTTATATGGTCCTCTTTCTTCTGGGTAATAATTTAAATCCAAAGAATTTATTACAGATAATTGCCCTTGAACAATATCAACTTGAGGGAAAATTTCATCAATAAAAATTCTACGTGTATAAGGGTCAGAAACATCATTATCGTTTATATCGCTTGGCCTTATGCTACTGTAAAAAATTGGATCAATTGAATACCAATTTAATAAAGCACGATCATATCCGTTTTGAATACCATTAGCATCTTCCCCTCCGTCATTATATAACAAACCAAGGTCTTTAGGTCTACTTGATAAAGACCATCCTTGAGTACTCATAAGATCTATAATATTTTGAGTTCCTTCAAAGTCATCAACATAAGAAGTTACTTCCCCTTTAAAATCAGTTCCTTTTGGCGCCCCAGGAACCAAATAAGCCACCTCTCCTCTAACAGACAAGTTTGAAGGAGCTTCGGTCTCAATATTGGGTAATTTGTTAATTAACCTAGTTAAAAAAGGCACTTCAGTCGCAAAATTTCCGTTAAAACCAAATATAGTATTGTTGATAGGCTCAGTACCATAATTTGCTTTTTGAGTAACTGGTCTTTCATTAAGATTTAAAAATGTACCACCTAATAAAAAGTTTTCGTTAAATTGATGTTCTACATTAA
>CAJWFY010000153.1 GCA_913031655.1 uncultured Flavobacteriaceae bacterium | reverse complement strand
GCTCCAACAGGCAGATACCTGGATGCCGTTTGGCGTTTGTATTTTTGTGCGGTTTCTTTCATTTCAATAAAACATTAGATGTTTTTAATAATATCTTTTACTTCGTTTGCTAATTCATCTAGTTCCATACCTGCCTCTAGTTCAAAAACTATATTTTCTAACTTTGCTTTGTCTTTCTCTTTAACCGCTAATTCAATACCTCTATCCATTATATTACCTGCCATTTCGGCTCCTTTGTCTTCATCATCAAACTCTGCCCAACGTGCTAGATTTGCTAATAATATGCAATCATCAACATCATCTAATTGCCAACAAATTTCATATACTTTTTTTTCAAATAATTCAGGATTGAAGTCAGATTCAATCATATTTTCAAGTTCTAAAATTTTAGTATTCATATCGTAGTGGTTTAATTAGTTGGTAATGGTTTTAACTCCTGATCGGTAAGGTGAAGCATTAAACAATACTTATCTCCTTTTATCCTCCCTTCTAATAATGCTCTGTAGGGTTTTCCTCCATCATTCATCACCAAAGGTTCTTTTCCTGAAGCTCCTCCAGCTAGCATCATAAGAGCATCTTTATCTGCAAGCTCTTTTGCCATATCAAAAAGAAAATCATAAGTAAGACCGTTCACATGTTTAAGTTGGTATTTCTTAGCAAATACAAGCTTATTATATACTTTCGCTTTTGGCATCAGCTTGCCTGTCCAGTTTACAATGTTCTCTCCTGAAATATTACTTTCATTGTACTTGGGCGCTCGCTCTTCTTTAAGTTCGGCTGTGGGAGAAAATATTTTCTCAATTTTGTTTATTCTAAAAACAGGTTTTTGATCTTCATTTATATATACTCTTGATACCTCATCAATAAACTTCCCTGTTAACTCTATATCTATTTCTGGATCTGCAAGTATCAAATCTTCTGAGAGTCTTCCGGCAAGTTGCATCTTAAAATCTACCCCTTCCGTAGGTTGCTCATCATAAGCACTCAAAAGCGATTGCGTACTTTTAGAAGACGTCCCTTTAATTACACGCTTATTTACTACTTGTTCTCCACTTACAAAACCCATAGTGACTGCCGATTTTGGATTCAAAGATTTGAATGTAATCTCAGCATCTCTTTTATTGGCATTGGCTAATTTTATATATCGTATCATCTTTTTATTTTATTTAAAACATGGCAAAATCAAAATCATCTTCATCGGTTGCTTCAGTATCTTCTACTACCAATTCTTGCTCATTATCTTGTAGACCCACAAATTCCGGTTCTGATAACATTCCTGTTATGGCAAATATTTTATTTCCATTGCTTAACAAAAAGGCATCGTCACCTTCATAGTCTTCTCTATAGTTAAAAACAAAGTAGAAGATTTTTCCAGTATTAAGTACTTTGAGAAAGTCCTCTTTTTTCTCAGCTATATTTAGTTGATATACAGATTTTACGGAAAGAGATAGATATTCATCTACGGTTGCTTCTCTAAGCATTACAGTTCTATCATAAACAGAAGGTACTTTGTCTACAGGTTTGCCATCTGCATCTAATCCTACCATATCTCTTTTTGAAACAACTTCCCCTTTTGTGTTTAGCGTAACTAATGAAGTAGAACCTGAAGGCAAAATATAGCATCCCTCTGCTAAGCCTGCTATCTTGCATTTGCTGTTGTTTTCGTCATATACTTCTACAGAAGACCACCCGTATATTTTTTTTCTATCTACTTTTTTAAGTTCTGCAACTATGCTTAAACCGTTTATAGAAAATTCTGCTGTTCTTGCCATACTATTTATTTAATTTCTTACTAATCATTTTATAATTCTCTTCTAAATCATCCCTACGTCATCGATAAACTTTTTGATACTAATTTCTTCATCTTTTTTATTGAAACCCTCAAATGTATAGACACCTATCGAGTAGATTAAATTATATAAGTCATTTCTATTAAGTAATAATTCATCTGCTTTTGAACTATTTAAATCAATCCAATTTTTAGTTTCACCATCGATAAAAAAAATGTTGTTACTCCATTATCATCCTCCATTTGTCGAACACTAACTTTAATTCCATTATCTAATTCTAAATCTGTTTGCTTTGTTTCTTGACTCCAAACAGTTCTAGTTGTATTTCTAATTACAAATTTTTTCATTTTATTAATAAATTATTAATATTTTTCTTTTCTTAGTTTTAATTAAAGTATAATAATCTAAAGAATTCAATTTACTTAAGTTAATATCATTTGAATCAAAATTTAATAAAGAAAGTCTAGAAATATTATTTTTCACCAAAGATTTAACTAGAGAATCTTTATTTATATATTCTCCATACTCAATCTTAAATACCTTATCATCAGCAACTGCTTCAATAAGAATTAATATTTTATAATTTTCGTCTTGTAATGGTGTCATACTGATAGTATTTGGGAAATTATTTTCTTTGCTTAAAATCAAAATAAAGCTAGATTTTAACCACTCAACAAGTTCTCTGAAATCAAGAGAACTTAAATCAATTTTGTGCTGTAAAATTTGATTATGGAGAGATTCTGAATATTTCATTTTAGGCATTATTGTCTTTTAAAATTTTCTCGGCAAAAGAAATTAATTCCCAATTTTGGAATTTTCCGCTCTCCTTAACTTCATGAATTAATAAAAACTCTGGATTTTTTGCTTCTAATATTGCATCTTTTAACATCTGAAGAGATTTTTTTAAATTAATCTTTGCATAAACCAATGCTAAATTTAACTTAATATTTGATATTAACTTTTCTTTATTTTCATATTCAATAGATTGTAAAAAATCAAGTGATTTCTGAAAATATTTATAGCTTTCAAGAAAATTACCAGTATGCGCCAAAGCAATACCATACCCTTTTAAGCTCATCCAATAATTAAGCACCTGTGGGTCAGCAAAATCTAAAGCAGTTTTAGAATATAATAAAATCTTTTTATAATTTTTAGGCATAAACTGTATTAACTTATACACGAGATTATGATATAGGGCCTTTAAACTTGAAGTACTACCAGTTTTTTTTCTTATACCTTCCCTTATTGATATGCTTTTTTCCATCCACTTAATATGTCC
>CAJWFY010000152.1 GCA_913031655.1 uncultured Flavobacteriaceae bacterium | reverse complement strand
CCTCTGTTTAATATTTGTTCACTTTCTGTATTTTTCCACCAATATCTTTCCATAATTTCTTAAATATTTTAAAATAAATCTGAAGCTGTAATGCTTTTATCATGTTTAGTATAGTCAACTGGTCTTTTTGCAAAGAAGTCATCCATACTATTTGAGAAAACTTCTTTCTCAAACCAAGCCATTGGCTCATATGCTTCATAAGGGATATTAAATACTGGTTTTATACCTATTTTCACTAAACTTTCATCTGTGCGATATTTCATAAAGTTAAGCAAGTCTTTTTTGTTTATAAATTCTAGTTCTCCTTGTTCAAATATCCAATCTAGCAATCTACTTTCAATATCAATTGATTCTGTTACCATAAATCTTATTTTATTTATACTTTCAGTATCAAAAAATTCAGGATTTTCTTCTTTTATCTTATTGATAATATACATACCAGCATTTGCATGTAACTGCTCGTCAATTGAAGTCCATGCAATAATGTTACTTACGTTCTTCATATAACCCTTAAATCGAGTAAATGAAAGAATAATAGCGAACTGACTAAATAAGGATACATTTTCAATAAGAATAGAAAATAAGATAAGTGTATTTGCATATTCTTTCTTATCATCAGAATTAGCTTGAGAAAGTGCATTTTGTAAGTAATCAACTCTTTCTTTTATAATTGGAATACTAATCAAATTCTCAAATTCGTCATTGTATCCTAGTACATCTAAGAGTCTTGAATATGCTTCAGAATGCCTAAACTCACATTCTGCAAAAGTACTTCCTAAACCATTGAACTCTGGTTTAGGTAAATGGTTATATAAGTTTCCCCAAAAAGTTTTAACAGAAACTTCAATTTGTGCAATTGCCAGTAAAGCATTTTTAATTGAATTCTTTTCTGCTTCACTAAGATGAGATAAAAAATCCTGTGTATCAGCAGTAAAATCTACTTCAGAGTGTACCCAAAATGATTTATTTATTGCATCTGTAAATTCAAGTACTTCTGGGTACTCAAATGGTTTGTAATTTCTACGATAGTCAAATATTCCCATATCATTTTAAGCTTTATATTAATATAAATTAGTAGTTTACTATGCTTCTTTATTGAGTAGAGAATAATTATAGATGTGAATTTTCACACTAGTAAATTATAATCTTACTTTTGATGCGAAAGCAGATTCTAGTAATAAAAAGGCTGGTATCTGACTTATAACTAACTATTAATTATAGTGCTATTTACAGTTGCGCAACAGTTCGTGATTTTCGCACGATTCCCCATTATCTTTTTAAATATTCTTTCTTAGTATGAACTAACAAAGATTAAAACTAGTTGCAATTATAAGTATTTAAATTACTCAACAATGAAACATTTAATTCATTAAATTCGTTATTTATTAACAGCTTATTATAATAAGTATTTTTTTTAAAATTATTGAATTTCATCAAGTTCCAACCATCTCAATTCTTTTTCATCAATAAGTTTGATTATTAAGCCCAAGCGTTCACTTTTTTCCATTATTTCTGATAATTTCATGTCAGGTTTTTGAATTAAAGATTCTAGCTCCTTCTTTTCTATTTCTAATTCAGAAAGTTCTTTCTCTAAATTATTATATTCAAATTGATCATTAAAAGAAAGTTTCTTTTTAGGAGTTTTTGCTTTTGAATTTTGTTTTTCTAGATGTTGAATTTTTTTAAACTCTTTTTCTTGGGCTATTTCTTTTTCACGATATTGAGAGTAAGTACAATAATGATCCTCTATCTCTCCATTTCCTGTAAATACAAAAAGGTGCTCGGTTAATTTATCCATAAAGAATCTATCGTGAGATACTAATATCAAACAGCCTTTGTATTGTAAAAGGAATTCTTCTAATTTTGTTAGAGTAAGTAAGTCTAAATCATTGGTTGGCTCATCTAAAATCAAGAAATTAGGATTTTTCATAAGTACAGTAAGTAGATATAACCTTCTTCTTTCCCCACCACTTAATCTTTTAACTTCAGTGAATTGCATTTCTGGAGTAAACATAAAGTGTTCAAGTAACTGTGAGGCACTTACTTTTCTATTATCTGACATTACAATAAATTCTGCAATATCTTTAAGTACGGTTATTACTCTTCTATCTTCATCAGTGTCTAAACCTCCTTGAGTGAAATAACCATAATTTATAGTTTCTCCTACATTGATTTTACCACTATCAGGCTTTTCTCTTCCTGTTATAATATTTAAAAATGTACTCTTCCCTACTCCATTTTTTCCTAAAATTCCTATCCTCTCTCCTTTTTTAAAAGTATAGTCAAACCCATCAAGAATAGTTAAATCTCCAAAACTTTTTTTAATGTTTTTTAGTTCTAATATTTTACCTCCCATCCTATCCATTTTTACATCAATATTCAATTCTTGGGTTATTCTTTTGGAACTTGCTTTTTTCTTTATTTTATCAAAGTTATCTATTCTAGCTTTTGATTTTGTAGTTCTTGCTTTAGGAGATCTTCTTATCCATTCTAACTCTTTTTTCATCAGCTTTTTTGCCTTTCCAATCTCTACATCAAAATTACTTTCTCTTTCGGCTCTTTTTTCTAAGAAATAGGAAAAATTCCCTTTATGATGATATAGGTTTCCTCCTTCTAACTCCATAATATTATTGCAAACTCTCTCCAAGAAATACCTGTCGTGAGTTACCATTAAAACAGTAATATTTTGTTGTTGCAAGAATTTTTCTAACCATTCTATCATTGATATATCCAAATGATTAGTTGGTTCATCTAAAAGTAATATATCCGCATTTTCTAATAATAAAAGTGCTAGGGATAATCTTTTTTTTTGTCCACCTGATAAAGCACCTACTTTTTGCTGAAGATTATTGATGTTAAATTTTGATAGTATTTGCTCACTTCTCCTTTGATAATCCCAAGCATTTTCTTGCTCCATTTTGGCAGTAAGTTCTTCTACCAATTTTCCAGTTTGTGAACTCCCATTATTGCTATGATTCTCTACTGCTTTTTCATAATCCTTTACCAGAATGCTTATTTTATTATGCGCACTATTTATAAGTTCATTTATAGTTAATCTATCATCAAATATAGCATCTTGAGAAAGATA
>CAJWFY010000151.1 GCA_913031655.1 uncultured Flavobacteriaceae bacterium | reverse complement strand
AACTTCAATTAATACTTGATTATCTGATATAGTTGGTTTTTCTATTTCGCTGAAAGTTAAATTACTTTTAATATCACCATATCCTTTTATTTGTAATATTTTCATTTCATTTTTTTATTACTGCCAACGTCTCTGTATATGGCTCGTAGCGTGCAAATTAAACAATCTAATCTGATTGAAAAAGGACAAACACTATACTCTTTTAGACATTCTGGATCAATAAATTATACACGTTGTTATGCGCTGTTTTTCATAATAGTTAAAGAATAAAATAAGACATTCCAATTGTGCTAGTAACGATGAATATAATAATTCCATTTTTTACTTTTTCAGAATATTTTGTAAAATACTTTTTATTAAGAATATCTTTAATGAAATCAGCCCCTCCCATAATTAAAAATCCAATCATTAAGATAGATGAATCTAATGTAATATTTAATATAAATTCAGCTACTGCAAAAATTAAGGAGCCAAATATCCATACTCCAAATCCCAGCAATCCTAAATATTTTAAAAACCATTCTTTCATAGTATTAGATTTTACTTAAAGATAACAATGTTTGATCAATCAAGTTTAGAGGATTTTCTTCTGATAAAATACTCTTCAACTGATATTCCTATAAGGCTTAGTACCCCCCATCTAATTAGTTTACTTTTTTCCCAAGAAGTAAAATCAAAATTCATCTCTAGAGGAAGTAAATCAATTGCACGAAATAGGTAAAAAAATAAAATAATTGCTGGATAAATTAAAATTCTTCTTTTTATAATATTAAAAGTAAATTGAAAATTGTAAAAATTGTTTTTTTCATTTTATATTTAAATATAAAAAGATAATTGCAAAAAACAAGTTTATTTCTTAGATTGAATAAATTTTATTTGTATGATCTTATTTAGTGAAAAAAAAGAAGTTTTTAAATACAATCCAGCTGCACAGTCAGTTGAATGGAAAAATTCTTTTGAAAAACTTGTTTCTGGAGTTTTTAGAGTTGAAAATTATGTTTTTGTAACCTCGGTTAACGGTTGGGGCTCGCCATCATTTACAACTTTAATTGACTATATCTCGGGTAAACAAAAGTGGACAACTAAAAATGTTCTCTATGGTATTCATATTTATCAAAACTCAATAGTTTTTATTGACAGCAAAAAACAAATTGTTTCAATATCAATAAATACAGGTGAAGAAAAGTTCAAAGTTAAAATGTCAGGTTTTAGATGGTATGAAACTCCTAGAATTTCTTTAATTGACAATAAGATTTATATATTTTCTACAAGAAAAACTTTTATTCTCAATGAAACTACAGGTAGCTTAAGAGAATCAAAACTTCCCAATAAGATAAATCCAAAAGAAGTTGTCTTTTTAATTGATGAATTTGAAATGCAAATTAACACACTTCCTGGAAGTGGATCTGTCGATTCTACCGGTGCAATGATGGCAGGAGGAGATGTTGGTGGTGATGGAGGAGGAGGAGGAGGGGAGTGATATTGTATTAAACTTCTTCTTTCAAATCAGGTAGGTAATGAATAGCAAACTTGATTAATCAATCTTTTTCAATTTAACCACAAAAGAAATGTAGTGAATGGAATTAGGATTAAGTGTAAACTGTTTCTAAAAGACCACTATTTCCAAGAGTAGCTATAGCTTTAATTGTCCTTTTTTCATAATCCTATATGTAAGGAATTAAAAATACCTGAACTTTTGTCTAAAAAAGTCTAAATCATAAAATTCAAAAAAACTCTAAAAATGAGCAATAAACGTCAAAAAATGGTGAAAAAACATCAAAAATGACTAAAAAATGATCAAAAAGTAAATTTATAGCATCTTAAAATTATGTTCTTTTTCATAGGTATTTACTTTTCTTAATCTGTCTAATTCGTCTCTTGTTGCTAGAATATTAACTTGTACTTCTGAAGGTTCAACAGAAGTATCTTCTTCAGTAAGTTGGGGTATTTTCTATATTAGCTATAACTATAAAACAAACATTATGAATAAATTGACAACCTTTTGGTCAAAGAATAGTTTGCTAGGTAATATTATTTTAGTTTGCGTTATTATTAATGTTATATCATTGGCAATTAACTTTTAATAGAACTATGAAAATAAAGATATTAGCATACACTTTCTTAGGCGGAAGAAAAGAATACTTAAAAGAATTTGAAGATAAAACAGATTTAGATAAACACATCAATTTCATTACTAATGAGGATAGTTTATTTAGAGATGTTCAATATACTTATAAGGACAAAGATTATAGAGTATTTAATAAGAAAAGAAATGATAAAGATTATGTATCTAAATACAGAAAAGCTCAAGCAGATATTAAATCTAAATTATTCGGAAAACATTCTATAATTACCAGTATGAATGTGACTGATAATATGCGAAATAAATATAAAGAGTTTTTAAAGACAGCTATATTAAGTGAAAAAGACATTAAGTCAGCTAAGTTAATATTAAACCAAAGCTCTCTAAAGGAGAACCATATATTTATATTAAATTCTTTAGTAGATAAGAGTAGAAGGTTTAAGAAAACATAATTTAAAGCCAAAGAAAGTAGATTCTGAATGGGACTGGACGAATATAATACCATCTTCAAATGAAAAAATATACAGAAGTAATGTAGGTTATAAAATTAAATCAAGTTATGTTTCAATTCTAATTGATGTATTACCAAAAGTATTGACCTACCATCAAGCACAAAACTTCAATCACTGCCATTGACAGAACAGATTAAAGAAATATCCAAGTATGTTGTATTAATTAAGGTTAAATAATCGACATCTCTTGGTTTTTTATGACTTCTTTTTTCTTTTGTCAATCATCTCTAGTATTGACACTATAACAAAACTAAATATTAAGAAATACCCTAGTATAGAAGTAGTCGAATCACTTAGAAAATTCGTTAATTCCCAAATTTCTGGAATCCATGTAACTGCAACTAACATATAGATGTCACAAAGTATGGCGATTCTATCTAGCTTTTTTTACATTTTTTTAAAAATAAACCAAGGTATTTTTCTAAAAACCCATGCCGCAAACCTCCATCTTTTGGTTATGTATATAATACGTTTTTTCCTTTTAATTGCTTTTATAA
>CAJWFY010000150.1 GCA_913031655.1 uncultured Flavobacteriaceae bacterium | reverse complement strand
CAAACCTTTAGATGCTACTTTAGAAATAAAAAATCAAATATGGACTAAAGTTGTTCAACGTGAAGAGCTAGAACAGGCAGAACTAGACTTTAGTGTGTTGTCATCAAATTATAATGTGGATAATTCACTTACTATAAGAGTTTTTTCTGAAAAAAACCCTGGAACAGATTTTAAAAAATCAGAACCTCAATTAGATGATGTTTACTTTATTGCTTTAAAGGAAGATCAAATTAGTAATTCTTAAAAAACCAATTCAATGTTCTTAAATATATTTTTTAACGAAATTAAATATTGGTTTAATAGACCTGCTTTATATATATATACGGTAATATTTTTCTTTTTGTCTTTATTTATTTCTGGAGCTGCGGCAGGACTGTTTGATTTCTTAACAGTCACTACTGGTTCCTCAAATATTGTTAATTCCCCATTTGGCATAGCTGGATTATTTGCAGCTCCGGCATCCCTTTTAATATTTTTTTATCCATCGATTATTGGTTCAACAATCAGTAGAGATTATGAAAGTGAAATGCATACCATTCTCTACTCTTATCCTTTTTCAAAAGCTAACTATTTAATTGCAAAATTTTTAAGCGGAATATTTATTGTCAACATAATCCTGCTTTTTGTTTTTATGGGTGTAGCTCTAGGTTTTGTTTTGCCTGGAACTAATCAAGAAATTGTTAATCCTTTTGACTTACAATCTTATTTAGATGCTTATTTTATTGTAATTCTTCCTAACCTTATTCTTTACAGTTCAATAATTTTTGGGGTTGTCACTTTTACAAGAAACGTATATGTTGGGTTTGTTAGTGTTATACTTATAGTAATTATTGAAGCACTCTTACAGAGTCTTTCAAACAACCCTGACAACAGATTCCTTGCTGCTCTATTAGATCCTTCGGGCAATTCAGCAGTTGCTTACTATACTAGATACTGGACGGTTTCTGAGCAAAACGAATTATACGTTCCATTACGTGAACTTATTGTTTATAACAGATTATTAATACTAAGCCTAGGTACAATAGTATTATTATCTATTTACAAAGTTTTTAGTTTTAGTCAAAATGCTTTTACTTTTTCATTTAATAAAAAAGAATCAAAAAGAGAAACTAAATCAAATTTTGGAGGAATTATTAAAATTAATTTACCTAAACTATCTCTTGATTTTAGTTTTAAAAATGATTTAAAAAAACTTTGGGATTTATCTAATATAGATTTTTTATTTATAGTAAAAAGTTGGCCATTTATCATTATTGTTATAATAAGTCTTTTAATTAATTTAATTGGACTTTCTGAACTAGGAAATGTATTTGGAACCCCAACCTATCCAAGAACATGGAAAATGCTTCAAGCTGGAGCTACGTTTTTTTTATTTATAAATATATGTACATTCTTATATGCTGGTAATTTATTACATAGATCAAGAGTATCAAATGTCAATCAATTAATTGACACTACTCCCACTCCAAACTGGGTTTTACTGGGATCTAAATTTTTGGCCATAATAAAAATGCAATTGATTTTAGTTTCTTTAGTAATGATTTCTGGAATACTATTTCAAATTTACAATGGATACTATGATTTTGAAATTGGTCATTATTTATATGAACTAATTGGTTTATCCATGATTTTCTACATTATATGGGCACTTCTTGCATTTCTTGTACAAACTTTAATTACTGATAGATATGTAGGTCTGTTTATAATGATTCTTCTTTTTATAGGCATACCACTTTTAGGTGCTGCAGGTGTTGAACAATCTATTTTTAAATACGGTTCTGGAACTGGATACGCTTATTCTGACATGAATGGTTACGGAAGCTCTTTGAATAGATATTTTTTATATAAAATATACTGGTTATCTCTAGGCCTAGTTTTTTTCATTTTAGCTTATTTATTTTACAACAGAGGATTAACATCAAGTTTTAAAGAAAGAATAGCAATCGCGAAATCAAGATTTAAAGGAAAATATCCAAAATTCTTAGTTTTATTTTTATTGATATTTTTAAGTACTGGAGGATACCTCTATTATGAAACAAATATTTTAAATAAAAGAACTTCTTCAAAGGAAAGAGAATTACAGACTGTAGAATGGGAGAAAAAATATAAGAAATATGAGAATTATAGTCAGCCTAGAATCGTTTCTGTAAAAGTAGACGTAAATATATTCCCTAAAACTTTAGATGCAGATGCTAAAGGAACATATGTAATGGTTAATAAAACTTCTAATTCAATTGATAGTTTGTTTTTAAATCATAATAGTCTTATTAGTACTTTTGAATTTAACAAAGAAACTGATCTAGTCCTTGAAGACACACTATATAACTTTGATATTTATAAATTGAAACAGGCCTTAAGCCCAGGTGATAGTATTAATTTATTTTTCACAGTTAAAAACAAGCCTAATACAAAGATTAGAAATAACTCATCTGTTGTTAGTAATGGAACATTTTTAAACAATTCTGATTTTCCATCTTTCGGATATCCAGGAGGAGAACTTAGTGATGATAAAACAAGAAAAAAATATGATCTTCCGCCTAATAAATTAAAACCATATCCATCTGATTCTACTGCACTTGGAAATACGTATATATCTAAAGACGCAGATTGGATTGATTTTGAAGCTACTGTAAGCACTTCTAAAGATCAAATCGCAATAGCCCCTGGCTATCTACAAAAAGAATGGATCGAAGGAGATAGAAGGTATTTTAATTATAAAATGGATAGCAAGATTTTAAATTTCTATGCGTTTAACTCTGCAAAATATGAGGTTGCTCAAGATAAATGGAACGACGTTAATCTTGAGATTTATTATCATAAAGATCATAATTATAATTTAGACAGGATGATGAAAGGAATGAAAGCGGCACTAGAATATTGTTCTACTAATTTTAGTCCTTATCAACACAAACAGGTTAGAATTATTGAATTTCCAAGAACAGGCGGAGGCTTTGCACAATCGTTTCCAAATACAATTCCATTTTCAGAAGATATTGGTTTTATTGCTAAAGTAGATGATTCTGAAGACGGTGGTAATGATTATGCTTTCTTTGTTACCGTACATGAGGTTGCTCACCAGTGGTGGGCTCATCAAGTTATAGGAGCTGATGTTTTAGGCTCTACGATGCTTTCTGAAAGTTTATCAGAATACGTTTCATTAAAAGTGATAGAGCAAGTTAACGGGAAAAAGAAAATGCGAAAATTCTTAAAAAGATCTCTCGACCAGTATCTCACATCAAGAACTTTTGAAAGAAAAAGAGAAAATGCACTTATGTACAATGATGGTC
>CAJWFY010000149.1 GCA_913031655.1 uncultured Flavobacteriaceae bacterium | reverse complement strand
TAAAGTTTATTACGAGGGAAACTTAAGGACTAAATGCGTTCATTTAAAGTCAGGGGATGAAATTATAACCGATGCTCCTTTAGATAATTCAGGAAAAGGAGAGGCGTTTTCTCCAACTGACACTGTAGCTACAGCCTTGGCTTCATGTATGATAACAGTAATGGCTATAAAAGCTGAGCAGTTAGGTGTTTCGTTTGTAAATGTGTCAGCTGATGTCAAGAAAATTATGTCAGTAAATCCACGAAGAATTTCTAAAATTTCAATATTAATCAGTCTTCCTATTAACCTGTCTAAAGAAAATAAAGAGATCCTAGAAAATATTGGTGATAGTTGTCCTGTTCATAATTCTTTAGATCCAAAGCTAGTTAGAGATATTAAGTATAACTGGATATAGCTTTTACTCTTGATAAAAACAAAAGAGAGTCGCTTTCTTTTTGTATTTTTGAAACTTTTAAATTAATTATTTAAATAAATTAATGTCCAAATCAAAATATATTTTTGTTACAGGTGGCGTGAGTTCTTCTTTAGGTAAGGGCATTATTTCAGCTTCTCTAGCTAAACTTCTTCAATCAAGAGGTTTAACAGTAACTATTCAAAAGTTTGATCCTTATATAAACGTAGATCCTGGAACTTTAAATCCCTACGAGCATGGAGAATGTTATGTAACTGTAGATGGCGCTGAAACAGATTTAGATTTAGGTCATTACGAACGTTTTTTAAATGTTGAAACTACTCAAGCTAATAATGTTACTACAGGAAAAATTTATCAGACTGTTATCCAGGAAGAGAGAAAAGGCAAGTTTTTAGGAAAAACAGTTCAAGTAATTCCTCATATTACAAATGAAATTAAAAAAAGAATGCAACTCTTAGGTGAGGATAATTTATATGATGTTATAATTACTGAAATAGGAGGTACTGTTGGCGATATAGAATCTTTGCCTTATATTGAATCAGTTAGGCAGTTAAGGTGGGAATTGGGTAAATCTAATAGCCTAGTTATTCACTTGACTTTAGTTCCCTATTTATCTGCTGCGAAAGAATTAAAAACAAAACCAACTCAACACTCAGTTAAAACTTTAATGGAAAGTGGGATTAATGCTGATATTTTAGTTTGTAGAACAGAACATGAAATTTCAAACGAAATAAAAAATAAATTAGCATTATTTTGTAATGTAGATGTAGATTCTGTAATTCAGTCAATAGATGCTTCAACAATCTATGATGTTCCATTATTGATGCAGGAAGAGAAGTTGGATTTAGTAGTTTTAAGAAAGCTAGAAATATCGAATTTTAAAGAACCAGACCTTGAGAAATGGAAAAGTTTTGTAAATAAATTAAAGTTCCCTAAAAACACAATAAATATTGGACTTATAGGTAAATATGTTGAGTTGCAAGATTCGTATAAATCTATTTTAGAATCATTAGTTCATGCTGGTTCTATCAACGAAACAAAAGTCGAGGTTTGCTCTGTTCATTCTGAATTTATAAATGATGATCAAATCAAAAATGAAATATCCAAGTTTGATGGAATAATTGTTGCTCCTGGATTTGGAGAAAGAGGCATTGAAGGCAAAATAAAAGCTATTAAATGTGCAAGAGAAAATAACATTCCTTTTTTTGGAATTTGTTTAGGAATGCAAATGGCAGTTATTGAATTTGCTAGAAATGTAATTGGAATAAAAGATGCTAATTCTACAGAAATGGATAAAAACACATCTAATCCCGTTATTTCGTTAATGAAAGATCAAAAACTAATAGTCGATAAAGGAGGAACGATGCGTTTAGGTTCTTGGGAGTGTAATCTAAAAGAAAAGTCTAAGGTATTTGAAATATACAATTCTAAAATCATCAATGAACGACACAGACATAGATGGGAGTTGAATGATGAATATTTAAGTCAATTAGAGGACTTTGGATTAAAGGCTAGTGGAGTAAACCCTAAAACTAAATTAGTTGAAATAATAGAACTTCCAGAAAATGACTGGTTTATCGGGGTGCAATTTCACCCAGAATATAAAAGCACAGTAGAATTGCCACATCCTCTTTTTGTCTCATTTGTAAATGCGTGTTTGAATTATAATAAATCAAAAAAATAAGAATGGAAGAGAATAAGATTGACCCATATCAAATTATTGGTTTTGTGCTTTTAATTGCCGCTTTTTTTTGGTGGTTTAATTACACTATTCCAGAGCTTGAAAAGAATTCATTAGAATCTGATAAAATTGAAAAAGCGACTGGGGTTTCAACTGATGAAATAAAAATCAAGACTCAAAATGATGATTTATCTATAGATATTGATTCTAGTAATTCTGTGATTAATAATCAAAACTTAATCCAAGACACTAAAATTATTATTGTTGAAAATGATGATTTACTTTTAAAGTTTAGCTCTAAAGGAGGACTATTGATTGAAGCCTTGTTGAAAAATTTTTCAGATTATAAAGGAGATCCTCTTTATATGATAAAGGATGGAAATCAAAATTTAAATTTAAATTTCAAAACTATAAGTGGTCAAAAAATTAACACTTCTAATTATAATTTTAGTTCAGAATTAAACAATCTTGGTGGTGTGAAGGTTTTAAAAATGCGTTTAAATGTTTCTGATAATCAATCAGTAGTTTTTGAGTACAAACTGCCTAAAAAAGGCTTCATGCTTGATTTTTCAATAAAATCTTTTGGAATGTCAAATGTTATAGATTCTAAAGAAAATATTGATTTAAATTGGGATTTAAAAGCGGTTAGACAAGCTAAAAGTATCGAATATGAGAACAGATACAGTCAATTGTATTATCAGTATGATGGAGATGAAACTAATTACTTAAGTTCTTACAGTGATAGTGATGAAAAAGAAAATTCAGTTTCTTGGGTTTCTTACGGTCAGCATTTTTTTAATTCCATACTTGTTTTAGATGAGCCTGTCAATGATGCTTCATTTGAATCAACAAAGGTTTTTGAAAGTGAATCGAAAGATGAGTTTTACACTAAAAAATATAGTTCAATATTACCTATAAAATTAGTTAGATCTGAATTTAATTCATCTATGAAATGGTATATAGGTCCAAATGACTATGATGTTCTTAAGAACTATGAAAACAATATTTCTGAATCTATTTACTTTGGTTGGGGTCTTTTTGGTTGGATAAATAAATTTTTATATTTCCCTTTATTTGGGTTTTTAAGTAAATATTTTTCTGCTGGTTTGGCGGTTATTTTAATGACCGTAATAACTAGAATAGCTATGTCTCCAGTTACTTATAAAACATATGTCTCTCAAGCTAGAATGAAAGTTATA
>CAJWFY010000148.1 GCA_913031655.1 uncultured Flavobacteriaceae bacterium | reverse complement strand
ATTGCTTTTGATATTTCTCCATATTTAATAAAGTTCCAATATCATTAATTAATTGAACCACAGCTTGATCATCCGTACCATCATAGACTCCTCTTATTTGTTTTTCAGTGTCTACTAGTATAAAGTTAGGTGTGTGAATAAAATCTTGCAATCCACCATCTCCTTGTTCAACTACGGCAAAGTAACTTTTTCTAGCAAGATTATATATGTGTTTTTTGTTTCCTGTGGTAATATTCCATTTACTATCTATTACTCCTTTTTTTTCTGAATAATTTTTAAGAACAGACACACTGTCAATATCTGGTGTAACAGAAAGAGATAAAAGCATGATATTATCATCTTTAATAAAATGATTTTGAACCTTGACTAGGTTATCGGTCATTATAGGGCAAATACTTGGACATCTTGTAAAAAAGAAATCAACTACATAGATTTTATCTCTATAATTATCTTGAGTTACTACATTTCCATTTTGATTTATTAGTTTAAAGTCCTCTACTTTATGATTTTTAGTTTTGTTTTTTAAAGTTATATCAACTAATTCAGGACTGAAATCAGATGGATTGTAAATAGGTAACTGATTTTGTGTTATTTGATTACAAGAGCTTAAAACAAATAAAAATAACGAGAACTTAATTAGTCTTGACATCCTAAAGGTATTTTATATAAGTTTTTTTGAAAGAAACTGTTCTGCTTCATCTAATTCAGGACGATTACTATTAGTGGATTTACATAGTGTTATTAATTCTTGAAAATAAAACTCTGCTTGTTTATTGTCATTTATTTGCTGTGCAGCTTTGGCAGCACCATACAAGCCGTTAAACCTGAAAGGGTGTCCCTTTAAATTTATTTTATAAGTCTCAAGTGCTTCTTTAGGCTTATTTAGAGCTAAATACATATCTGCTAACAATTCATCAGCAGGAATTATTTCACCAGGTGTGACAGCATGCTTAGAGGTTTTACTTTCTAAGTCTGCAGCTATTAGCATGAAGTTTAAAGCTTTTTCAGAATTTCCTTTAGCTAATTCAATCCAGGCACTGGCTGAATTAATTTGAATAGCAACTTGGCCTGATTTATAATCATCTTCAGATTTAATAAGTTCTTGATGTATTGATTTTAATATTGTTAATTCTTTTTGGGCAGAAGAAATATTTTTTAAGTTAGAAAAACCTAATATTTTCGAAAAATGAAGCATTGCTTTGGGCCAATATGATTTATCCCAGTTCATCTCGGTTAAGGGTAACTGAAGTTCGGACGCACGTTTCCAGTCTTTGTTTTCTATAGCTAACCTAGATGGTACGGCAATTAAGGCATAGGCAGAAGCGTAACTATTAGCTGGAAATGTTTTTTTAATGGCTTGTACTTTTTCTAATTCTAATTCTGCTCTTGTATTATCACCTTTTTGTAAATACGCATAAACTAAATAATCTACTGCATGGATTTCACTTACCCATGTTGCGTCTGGATTCACTGACTCGGCATAACAAACTGCAGAATTAGCAGAATCATTATTGGATCTGATAGATTCATTCCATAATCCTAAACGTGTAAATATATGCGATGGCATGTGTTGAGCATGAGCTGAGGCTGGAGCGATTACAGCATATTTTCGTGCAACTTCTAATGCTAGGTGTGCTAATTCAGGTGAATCGTAATTATGTATAATATAGTGTGCAATCCCAGGGTGATTTGGAAACTTTATGAATAATTCTTCTAGTATTTTTCCAGATTTTTTTTGCTTGCTATAAGTTTTATCATTAGGATCTGATGTAGCTAGAACAGCTAATGAGTAAAAAACAGCAGTCTCAACATCCTCTGGATATTTAGTGTATAATTCCGCCATTTTAGTTGCGTATTTTAACTTCCTAGTCTTAGTGTCAACTGTTCTCCAGTCTTTGAAATACACAGATACAGCATCAATATAATCTTGTTCACGTTCATTGTTTGGAGTTAAGGTATGTGCTACTTTTAGTAAGGCTTCGCCACGTTCTAGAGCCTTTGGGTTTTGATTAAATGATAAAGGATGATTTAAAATACTCATAGCAGTTCCCCAGTAGGCCATTAAACAATCAGGAGCTTGATCTAAAACACTTACAAATGCTTTTTCAGCTTCTGCGTATTCAAATGAGTGAATTAAAGATAATCCTACATTAAATGTTTCCCTTAAGTCATAGCGACATGAGAGAGTGAAATTTACATCTCCAAATTCTGAATCACCACAAAGTAATAAGGGTCCTCTGTTTAAATCTAGTTCTGCTATTGAATAAGTAGTAGTTGTTTTTTGATCCTTACAGGCAATTAAACTTAAAGTTAAAACTGTTAAAATTAGATATGCTTTTATGTATTTCATTTTAATTCATTTTGATATTTAAATATAATGATATTAAAAATACATAAACAGCTTGAGTTTAATGTAAAATATTTATGAGTCTATTTCTTTTTTAGTTTTACTGAAAAGTGTCTCATTATTGGAGCTTCCCATTCAATATTATAACCACTTTTAGCATCTTTTCTTGTTTCGTATATGTTTTTCAATGCTACAGCGACATATTCCATATGTGACAGCGTGTAGGTTCTTCTAGGAATCGCAAGACGAACCATCTCTAGTTTAGGAAAACGATTTTCTCTAGTTATTGGATCACGATCAGCTAATAAGGTTCCAATTTCCACGCCTCTTATTCCGGCCACTATATATAATTCTATGGCCAATGCTTGAGCTCTATATTCTTCTTTTGGAATATCTGGAACAAATTTTGTTGCATCAATATAGATTGCATGTCCTCCGAAAGGTTTTAAAACAGGAACGTTAAATTCATCAAGACGTTGACCTAAATATGAAACCTGTTGAATTCTGCTTTGTAAATAATCAAAGGATATTCCTTCACTAAGCCCTTGAGATAAAGCACCCATATCTCTTCCTGACATTCCGCCATATGTAACAAAACCTTCATACATAATTGCGAAATTTGAACAAATCTCATAAGTTTTAGAATTATTTAATGCTATAAATCCGCCCATATTTACAATTCCATCTTTTTTTGCACTCATAGTCATGCCATCTGAATGTGAAAACATTTCTTTTACAATATCCTTTATGCTGTGATTGGCAAATTCCTTTTCTCGAATTTTAATAAAATAAGCATTTTCAGCAAATCGAGCCCCATCAATAAACATACTAATCTGATGTTGGTTACATAATTTTCTTACAGAACGTATATTTTCCAGAGATACAGGTTGTCCACCCACTGAATTACAAGTAATGGTGATAAGCACAAATGGAATTTTACCTTTTGGGGT
>CAJWFY010000147.1 GCA_913031655.1 uncultured Flavobacteriaceae bacterium | reverse complement strand
ATAGTATTAATAAAAAAATTAAGATAATAATTGCTAATAATATTTTAATTTGGATTAAGAAAAATTAATTAACTAATTTTATATTTTTAAGACAATGAAAAAATTATTTTTTGGTATTATACTTTTAAGTTCTATGATGATTTTTTCTCAAAACTGGGAAACATCTTACGAAAGTTCGATAACCAAAGCACAAGCTCAAAACAAAAAAATCATATTAGTTTTTCAAGGATCTGATTGGTGTGGACCTTGTATTAAATTGAGTAAAGAAATATGGTCTTCTCAAGAATTTATAGATTATTCAAAAGAAAACTACATATTAATTCAGGCTGATTTTCCAAGGAAAAAGAAAAATGCTTTAAAAATAGAACAACAAGAAATTAATAATTTTTTAGCTGAAAAATACAACCCAAATGGTTATTTTCCATTAGTGGTAATACTCAACAAGGATGGTCAAGTTATTGGAGAAACTAGTTATAAAAAAACTTCACCAAAAAAATATATTAATTTGCTTGAATCCTTTTGAAAAAAAATTTATTTCTACATATAATTCTACTTTTCATATTTTTTCATTTACAATCTCAAAGCATATTCACCAGAAATGCGATGTTAATGGGCAGTGATTTTGAAATAACAATTGTAGATGATGATGAATATAACGCGAATTATTTATTAGATATAGCAATAAAAGAAATATCTAGAATTGAAAAACTGATCTCTTCTTGGGACAAAAATTCTCAAACCTTTCAAATTAATTTAAATGCTGGAATCAAGCCCGTAAAGGTGGATAAAGAATTGTTTAATCTAATTTCAAGATCCTTAAAAATTTCTGGTTTATCACAAGGTGCATTTGATATCAGCTATGCATCGCTTGATAAAGTCTGGTATTTTGATAAAAAAATGATGGAAATTCCTTTGGAGGATGAAATAAGAAAATCTGTTTCAAAAGTTGGTTTTCGTAATATTATTTTAGACAAAGAAAATCAAACTGTTTTTTTAAAAATTAAAGGAATGAAAATCGGTTTTGGTGCAATTGGAAAAGGGTATGCAGCAGACAAGGCAAAATTTATTTTATTAAAAAATAACGTCAAATCTGGAATTATAAATGCTTCTGGTGATTTAACAGCTTGGGGTAAAAAACCCAGTGGAAAAGATTGGATGGTGGCAATAGTGAACCCTTTAAATAAATCCAAAATATTTTCATGGCTACCAGTTGAAAATAAAGCGGTAGTAACATCTGGAAATTATGAAAGATTTATTAATTTTAATGGTAAGTTATTTTCACACATAATAGACCCTAGAACTGGTTATCCCAGTCAAGGTATATTGAGTGTTACTATATTTAGTGAAAATGCAGAGCTAGCTGACGCATTAGCCACTGCTGTATATGTTTTAGGCGAAGAAATTGGAATGAACTTAATAAATCAGCTAAAAGGAATTGACTGTATTATAATAAATGATAAAAGTAAAATCATAAAATCTAAAAATATTAAAATTGAAAAAATTTAACCAAGTAAAAAATCTCCTACTTTTTTTTGTATTAGTTAATTCATCAGTTAGTTGTGCCAGTATAAAAGAATATGAAAAGGTAAATATTAATGATCCTGACATGGAACTTTCTCAAAGACAAATATGCAGATTTGAAACAAATTTTCAATTGTATAGAGAAGGTTCAAGTGGTGGTAATGGTGGTAAAGTTGGTGGAGGATGTGGTTGTAATTAATTAGTTTATGAAAAAAAATGTTTTATTGTTTTTACTATTAATCTGTGGACTGAGTTTTAGTCAAGATAAAGTGAAAGACAAAGTATATAAAAAAAGAGTTTTAGAATCTATAGAAATAGATTTTTTAACTAGTTATTACAACCAAGAAGGTAATAATGCTTCTGTTACAGGAGGAATAGGAAATGAAGATTTACAAGACTTTAGTCCAACTATAGTTGTTAGTATTCCTTTGAGCGATGACGATGTGATCTCTTTAGATTTAGGTATTTCAACTTATACCTCTGCCTCCTCAAGTAATGGAAATCCTTTCGACGCTGGAACTAATTCCGATAAAACTTCTAGTCCATGGTATGCTTCGTCTGGAGCCTCTAAAGTAGACACTTGGAAAAATTTAAATGTTGATTACTCAAATTCTTCTGATGATAGAAATACTATAATAACTGCAAATATTTCTTCTGCAACAGAATGGGATTACGAATCATTAGGTTTTGGAGCAGGAATTACAAAACTTTTTAATAATAAAAACACATCAGTGAGTCTAAGTACTAAAATTTATTTAGATAAGTGGATACCTATATATCCCAAAGAACTAGATGCTTACCTTGATGCAGAAGGAAATACAAACTCTGGCTATTTTGCTAATAAAACCATATTTAATCAACAAGGCTTAAGTACAAATAAATGGTCTCCGTTAAAAGGGTTTGGGTTGATTAACGACAAATCTAGGAATACTTACTCTATCTCTTTTTTATTTTCTCAAATATTAACTAAAAATACTCAGTTTGCATTTTTTATTGACTTAATTAAACAACAGGGATGGTTGGCAAACCCTCTACAAAGAGTTTATTTTTCTGATTTAGATAATTTTTATATTGGGAATCCATCTAGCATATCCATATACACCTCCAAATTAAACAAAGATGTTTTTCACCTAGCAGATGATATAGAAAGACTTCCAAGTACCAGGATTAAAATTCCTATTGGAATGCGTTTTAATTATTTTTTAAATGAAAATTTAACTTTAAGAAGTTATTACAGATATTATTATGATGATTGGGGAATAAACTCACACACTTTAAATTTAGAACTTCCTGTGAAACTTTCAGATAAATTTACTTTTTATCCTTCTTATAGATTTTATTCGCAATCAAAATCTGATTATTTTGAACCCTATGATAAACTTTTATCTAGTTCCAAATATTATACTTCGGATTATGATTTATCAACATTTAATTCAAATCAGTTAGGCTTTGGATTAAAGTATGTTGACATATTTACTAAATTTAAAATTTGGGATGTAGGTTTAAAAAGTATTGATTTAAATTATAGTAATTATAAAAGAAATTCAGATTTTAAATCAAGTATAGTCTCGATGGCAGTGAAGTTTATTATTGATTGAATTTTAAAAATAAATTTCCTGAGCTAATCTAAATGTATTTGAATGAGCTTGGACAATATCACTAATATTTTTAGAATAACCTCCACCCATGCTAACTTGAACTGGAATATTATTTTTTTTACATAGACTTAAAACATATCTATCTCTCTCTTTGCAACCATCTATGGTCATAGACAATCTTCCTA
>CAJWFY010000146.1 GCA_913031655.1 uncultured Flavobacteriaceae bacterium | reverse complement strand
CTTGCTCTTTCTATTCTATTATAATAATCTGACTGTTTTGAAACACTAGCTAGAGATTGAATAAACAAGTTGTCATAATAAGTTAAATTTTTAGGACTTAAATAACCATCGAAAGCTTGAGATGGATCTCCGTATAAAAATAAAAAAAAAGGTTTAGCCTTATTTAATTGAAGCTGAATCTCTTCTATGTATTTAGCAACAAAAACACCACCAGACCCGTAGTATCCATCTGTGAAATCCTTTATAATCATGTCGGGATCTAAATCAGGGTTCCATAACAATTTGGCCATCATATAACTTCTTAACTCGAACAATTCACTTGGATTATTACTGTGTTGTTCAAAAATCCATTTCGCATTATTTTCAACAAACAGATTAATATTTGGTTTAATTGTAGCCCAATTAGGAAATGGTGCTAAAAAATTAGTAAACTGAGTGGTGTAATCCCATATTCTTATATTTTCCGTAAGCTTTGACCAACCCTTAAGATCCTTTTGAAAATCTTTACAACCTTCATTAATCGGAATACTTCTATCGCATTCAATTGAGCACAAAGTAATTAGCACATTGTCATCTGGCTTTGTTATAGGAGGTTTTCTGGTATATTGATAGGCTAATGTTGAAATAGTTTTGTCAGGAAAAGATTTAGCAATTTTATTTACAAAGTAAATCATAGAGCCAGCTGGACTACCCTCTCTTTGATCAATTTCAGAACAAGTGTCACACATACAATACTGCGTGTTATCATCCTGACTAACAGAAATTACAGTAGACAAATAATCCTTTTTAAAAAAAGACGCCACACTATCTTTAACTATTTCTAATACTTTTTCATTAGTTAAACAAAGTTGAGTAGCAAGTCGTTTACCATTTCTTAGTGCATAATATTCTGGGTGATCATCATAAAATTTTTCATAAGGAATAAATCTATGAAAAGTGTGAACTCTTGCGTTAGAAACATAATTTGGAAATGCTTCGTTGCTCACTTTTAATTTATCTGCAAATGAAGAATCTTTATAAAAAAGTCTCGAATGAACAGTTCTGGTGGTAACTGAAGGTTCATACAGAATCTCTTTATCAAAAGGAATATTAATTTTACTGATTTTTGGTATAACTGTTAAGTCTGTAGAATACCATCTAACTCCTAAGAAGTTTTCAAGGAACTCATAAACACCATAACGCAACATTTTACTGTTATTTCCTTGAATTGTAATTGAATAATCAGAAAAAATTAATGAGTTAAAATCAGTTAAAACATCAGAATTGTATTTTAAATGTATAAACTTCTTGTCTCCTTTAAGTTTGTTTTCAATTGGCAATTCAACTCCAATTGATTTTTTTAAATAAACATTTAATGTGTCAGCTAGCGCTCTATCTTTTGTTACAATTGTATATTCTGATAAAGAATCATAGTCTAATTCAATTTGATTGGTAGAGCATGAAAGAGAGCTAACAATGATTAATAAAATAATTAGTTGCTTCATAACTTAAATATAATGACTTAAGTTTTAAACATCACTAATTAAAATAAGTGCAAATAAATTTTTTTAGAAAGTAATCTTTTTTATTGGAAGCACATTTTTTATACTAATCTAATAATTGGCTTTATCACTATTTTTATATTTTGAGAAAGTAGTTACATTAGACATCATATTAGTAATTTCATCATCCCTTAATTTAAATACGATATCTCCTTTTTAAAAACCAACTTTTTTTTCAAACAGAAATAATAATGGAACTAGGGACTAATTTGTTTATTGCCGAATAGCAAGATTAAATTAATTTAAACTTATTAGAACTACAGAACTAATTATCTGAATTCTTATCAAAAATAAGTTTATAGGATATGTCTGCTAAATCATCCATTTTAACAAGCATTAGAGAAGGAAGTTTAATATTGAAATCAGTTAAAACAATAGAAAAACCACCTTCAATAGTTATTGTTTTTTCTGTTATAATATATGAAGCTTCTAATTTCTTTTTAATTTTTATTCCATGAAACTCTAATTCCCCATCAAAACTTATGGTGTTGTCTGAAATTAAAATTTTGTCTGAATAAAATCTCACTTGTGGGTGTTTAAAAGCATTTAAAACTCTTAAAGCATTTGAATCTCTATTACTAATTCCACTATCAAAATCAGCAATGTTTGCAGCTACAGCAATCTTAACTTCATTGTTGTCAAAATAAACAACCCCTTTCACGTTGTTATTTTTTCCATTCCATTTATGAAGTAAATGTTTTGCATTATATTCAACTGAAGATTTCTTAGTATTTAACATCCATTTCTCATCATCTTGAGAAAAACTCTTAACAAATGGAATGGATAGTAATAAAAATAATATTATATACTTTTTCATTTTAAAATTTTATAACGAACACTGCAGTTGCATAACTAGCAAAAGCTGTGTATGCTGCCGCTTTATGAGAATCTTTACTTTTGTCTTTGTAATAATTAGTAGCAACCATAGCTGATAAATGAAGTGTTGCTAATATCTTATGAGCTTTAATAGAATTCAGCCCCCTTACTTTTTTATTTATTAAAGGCGGGGGTGCAAATAGAGAAAGTCCAGCCCCAGTGAAATAACCTATATTAACAATACTTCCCATTGTCTTGTGGGTTTTATATAAATCATCTTGTCCATTATATAGTTTTCCTCCAATAATACCTTGAGCCACCATGGAGGCTAAAGTTACATATCCTATAACCTGATGAGCAGTTAGCATTGTTTTTCTAATTCTAAGCTCTTTTTCTCTATTTTCAATGTTTAATGGGTAGATTCCTGTTTTTCTAAGTAATCCATTTTTACCCCAAAGTAGACTTTGAGTGAAAACAATTCTTTCAGGAAGTAATTCAATTTGTTTTTCTTCTTCAGAAATAAGATCAAAAAGATCATTTTTATCCTGAGAATAACACATTGAGATCGAGAAAAAGATAAAAACTAATACAATGTTTTTCATTTTACAAAAATTTATATAGTCCATGCTCTACCATTTGTAGTTTCCAATAAATCAACACAACCTTTTTGTTCTGCTGGTATTGGTCTAAAAATTAAAATATTTTTCCCAATATATTCAGATCCTTTAAATGCAGTAATTGTCAAATCTCTGATAGTTTGTAAAAAATAAAAAGATAAAGCATCATTAGAACTTGATTCAATAGAACGATCAAGAATAGACTTTTTAATCTTATTAAAATCACTTGACCATAATTCTTGTTTTGAAAGATCAGATTTAAAATAGTATTTCAATATTTCATCTAATTCTTCAATATCATAGTTTGTTAATGAGTTTTTATTAGACTTATTATAATAATTTT
>CAJWFY010000145.1 GCA_913031655.1 uncultured Flavobacteriaceae bacterium | reverse complement strand
TTAATTTACCAGTATTTAACTTATCACCACTTAGTTTAGTTTGAATTATTTTTCTACCATTGATATCAAACAGCTCAACAAACTTAACTCCTTGTATGGATGATTTTATATAAATAAAATCTGTATTTGTTGGATTAGGGAATATCCTAACAGAAAAATTATTTAATTCAACAGTAGATAGTTGCTCATCAGTAGTTAATGTACTATACCAAGAATTGCCCTCTGATCCAACATTTCTAACACTCATTGTATTACTTGTTCTTGAGAGGATTTGGTATGTCTGATTATTTAGTGCGGTGTAAAATCCTAAATTCCCATAACTATTAAAAGTAATTGTCTCCTCACTATCCCCATCATCACTTGTGCTATATTGATCCGAATGATTTACTAAAGAGTAATTTAAATATTCATTGTATATATTATCCGCTTCATATGACTCATTTCCATTAGGATCAAATGCAGCATCAATTTCTGGTTTTTTACCAAATATTGCCCCATCACTACCAGTATTAACAGACAAAATTCCTGTTTCACTAAATGTCCATGTATCATCATAAAGACCAGTATTGGTTTCACTTAATGCACTAGTCTGAAAATAATCTGGTGTTAAAGCCGATCCTGGACCTCCCCCTCTATAACCATCAAATTCTGATTGAACTCTCCATGTTCCCGAAGACAAAAACTCTACTAATTCTTCATTCGAATTATTACTACCATCGGTAAATTCAAAGTCTATCCAATTTAAATTAAAAGGCGATTGCATTACTGTCATTCTTAATGTGTACAGACCTTCCGGCAAATATCTTGAAAATGAAATTGTTTGCCAATTTTGCCAACCACCAGTATTAGGAGTAGATATCACACCTATATTTTCTGTAGAGGTATCATTAATTAATTCTAATTGTAATGAGCCTGACCCCTGAGAAGCTACTCTAAAGCTTATTGTATATTCGCCACTATCATTAATAGCAACTAAATAGTCTGCAAAATCTCCTTGATCTGTATAACCTATATTTAAGCCTCCAAAGGAATCGCTTGTCTCTTCTGTCTCTAAACCTTCTTGGTAATAAAAATCTTCAGCTTGTATCCTTCCAGGTATTAATAATCTTGTAGATAAGTTATTTTCCACTGGGTAATCTTGAAAACTATACAAATATTCGTCGAACTCAGAAATCAATCCTTCTCCGTTGTAGCTTATGGTGATTTCATCTTGAAACGACATGTAATTATCAGTAATAACATTAATTACTTGACTATTATTGGAGTCAATTTCAACAGATGAAATTTCAGTAGATTCTCCATTTAATTTTAAATCAAATAAATCTAAATTAAGCTCTTGAGTTATTAAAGGATGTGTAAGTACAATTTTAATCGATTTTTCGTCTTCCAGTGTGTTTGCTAATAATATCTCAAATTCAGGGTTTTCATCGTTAGACTCAAAGAACTCTAACTTACTAAGATTAAAAGAAGTATCCCCTTTAATTTTTAATTTCAGTTTTTGACTACCTTGTGATAAGTAAACATTTCCTGTTACTCTATTTATGAAATTTGAATACCCTCCACTATTGTAAAGGTTTATGTAGTCAGTAATTTCTAAGTCATTTGAAAACAATTTGATTTTCCCACCAGTTTGTTCTGAAGAGTATCTTGTAACAATGTCATAGAAGCCAGATTGCTGTACATAGACAGTGTATAATAACCATTCTCCGTCTTCAACCCAACCTATATTATAACCATTACTTTCACTGTCATTCGTCTCTTGGATATCTACACCATCATTTCTGTAGCTCCAACCATTATTCCATGTAGTATATTCATCATTTGAAACCTGGTATGTACCACTAATAACATCAGAATATGCATACTGTTCAGTACCTAAATCGTAATCTGTTAAATATATTACACCTGGTATTAAGTTTTCTGAATAAGCAAGGGTTTCATTAGTATGAGGTTGTCTCATCATAGCATCAATAACATTACTATTGTAATGGGTGTTTTCAATACGAGAATCATTACTAAACTGCATTAACCCTAGCATTGCATTTTCTATACTTGGCTGATTTTGTCCATCAGCAAAATAGTTAATAATAGATTGAAAATTAGAATTTGACGAAATTGATAAAGTCGAATTTATAGATTCTGTTTTTTTCCATGGCCACCATGCCCAACCTATTTCATTATCTTCGAATAATCTAATTGCATCAGTAAACCATAAATTTGAATTTTCTCCAGATTCTCCCATCCATAGAGGAGTATTGTATTGATTTCTTATATCCAGTACCCATTGGATAGACTCTGTATTGTTATAACTCCAATATTTATGAAAGCTATAAACCATATTATCATCCCACGGTGGTATTAATCCTGTAAAATCATTTGCAAACCAATTTCCTTCAATAAATATAATATGATTACTATCGTGTTCTCTGATTTTTGTAGTTACCTGGTAATAAAAACTTCTTAGCTCATTGGTGCCTAAATCCCAATTTGTTTCGTTTAATAAATCATAACCACCAATCCATGGTTCATCTTTGTATCTAATTGCTAATTGCTCCCAAAGAGCAATAGTTTTATTTTGATTTTCTACGCTTTCCCACAAAGAAGGAAAGTCAGAATTATAATCAGAAATAGCTGCATCATATCCTTGCCCACCAGGTGCTGCATGTAAGTCTAGTATTAAGTATAATTCATTTTGTTCACACCAATCTAAAAGCTGATCTACAATTTCGAAACCTCTATCAAGCCATGTGTTTTCTCCTTCCACAGGCTCATCTTGTATTGAAAGTGTAAAAAGATCATAGTGCATAGGCAAACGAATACTGTTAAATCCCCAGCTAGCAATTGAATCTACATCTTGCTCAGTAACAAAATTATCAAGCCATGATTCGAAAAACAATTCGGTATTTTCACTTCCAACAAGGTTGTCTAACTTCTCCTTAAATTCGTGTTGTGTATTTGCGCCAGATGAGTAATTAAACATGTAAGGTTCTTGAAGCATCCAACCACCAAGTCCAGCACTACGAAGAATAACCTCATTGTCATTTTCGTCTACAATGTCTTTGTTTAGAGTACGTAAATTTTGACTATATAGATTCGAATAAATTAGTAAAAGAAGAAATAGTGTAACCTTTCTCATTAATCTAAATTATCTAATCCGTATAATGTTATCTCAGATCCATGACAGTAAGTATCACTACCATAATTTGATGTGATAGATATCTTTAAATAATTAAATGATTCTGAAACGCCATCTAATTCAAAATCATGACCATTTGCAGCTGATTCCATAGCATCACTAGGTATATTGCCATCAGCGTCCATAGGGTTCCCTATGTCATACTGACCTAGAAGTGTCCATTCTTGTCCGTTGTTACTAGCAA
>CAJWFY010000144.1 GCA_913031655.1 uncultured Flavobacteriaceae bacterium | reverse complement strand
GAATTTATAAGAATAAATAATGAAGCAGCTGTAACTATATGTTTTGGTCTTGCAACTTTTAATAAAAATAAAATAGGGCTTAAAAAAATTCCACCACCTATACCAACTATACCTGATATAAATCCCAATATTCCGCCAATGATAATTGATATTAAATAAGGGATATTTTTATAACTCTCTTTTTTATCGTCATAAGATTTAAAATTTAATAACAATAAGCAACCTGCAATTATCAAAACTATAAATAATAATATTTCAAAAATATTTTTTTCAATAGGAAGAGACCCCCCTATAAAAGCTAGAGGAATTGATCCAATTAAATAAGGTACTAATAATTTAAAGTTAAGATTTCCAGCACGTATATAATTAAAGCAATTACCAGAAACTACGATTATATTACAACTCAAGGCAATTATTGGAAAAATAGTATAAGGCAACCCCCAGATCACTAGTAGAGCTAGGTAAGTAGAACCTCCCCCTAACCCGACACTGGAGTAAAGAGTAGCGGTGACAAAAAATAAGATTGATAATATACCCATGGTTAACTATTCTCGTAAAATTATGAAAGTTAATATAGCTGTTTTAACAGTAACAGACACTAGAACCTTTGAAAATGATAAGTCGGGTGCTATTTTAGTTAAAAAGATAGAAGAAGCCTCACACATTCTATTTGATAGAAAAATATGCAAAGACGATAAGGAGGAAATTAAAAAAATTTTAAAAGAATGGATTGGTAAAGAAGAAATAGATGTGATCATTACTACGGGGGGTACGGGTCTAACCGGTAGAGACATTACTCCAGAAGCAGTTAATGATATTGCAGACAAGCATATCCCTGGTTTTGGTGAGGTTTTTAGGACTATAAGTTTAAAAACTGTAGGTACATCAGCTATTCAGTCGAGAGCTTGTGCGGTTCTAGCAAATGGTAAATATGTTTTTGCTCTACCTGGATCATCAGGAGGAGTAACAGACGCATGGGATGGAATTTTAAAACATCAACTCGATATTAATCACAAACCCTGTAATTTTGTAGAGCTATTTCCAAGACTTAAAGAAAAATAATTATTTTTGGTATTTTTCTTTCCATTCTGAATAGGGCATTCCATAAACATGTGCTCTTGCATCAAGATCAGAAATTTCAATACCTTTTTTTTCAGCTTCTTCTCTATACCATTTTGATAAACAGTTTCTGCAAAAACCAGATAGATTCATCAGGTCAATATTTTGTACATCTTTTCTTTCACGCAAATGACTTAACAATCTCTCAAAAGTTGCAGATTGTAATTCTTGATTTATTTTATTGTCCATTTATTACCTTTATTTGAAATTAAAATTATTATTAAATTAGATATACAGGTTAAGGTTTAAAATATGTAGTGGAAAAAATACATATATTAATTCTTTTGAATTGGATTTCCTTCTAACCACTCACTATCTCCATCTTCGTAATGCTCTTTTTTCCAAACTGGTGTTTTCTTTTTTATCTCTTCAATAAAAAATCGAGATAATTCATAAGCCTGATTACGATGTTTGCAGGCAACTGCAATAAGAATACTTATATCAGCAAGTTTAATCTTACCTTTAATGTGTTCAATAAAAACAACACTATTATCAAAATTAAATTTCTTAATAGAACTTTGATATATTTCCTCAAAACTTTTGATAACTAAAGCATCGTGACTATCATAAGTCATAGCGATTACCTTTTTACTATTGTTTAAATCTCTTACAGTACCAACAAAGTATATGGATGCACCACATTTACTAGATGCTATAAACTTTTCTGCTCTTAATAGTTCAATTTTTTCTTTGCTAATATCTACTACTCTTGCATGTAACATTATCCACCACCTATAGGAGGTATGATCCCAACTTTTTCATTATTAGAAATTTTGTAATTATCATTAACAATCTCATCCTTATCTGAACAAAATGCAGAAGAATTGACAATTTTCTTATAACTTTCATTATTTTGAAAATTTGCTTCAATGAAGTTGATAATTGCTACTCTAAGTTCTTTGATAGTTGACTTTTCTTCTAGATTAAAAATAATAAAGCTTTCCTTGCTAAAATCTCTGCTAGCTCCATAAAGCTCTAATTTCATATTCATTATAAATTCTTTATTAAATTATACCTTCTAAGAACTTAGGTAATCCGTCAGGATTTTTCCATAGGCCACTTTTACCACCTTCTTTGACCAGCAATCTAACGTTATCAATTCTTAAATGAGGGTTTATAATTTTGCTTAAATCATAAATGGTCGTTAACGCTGCATTAACTCCAACTATTGCTTCCATTTCAACACCAGTTTTAGCAACCGCAGATACTACGCAATAAACTTCTAAAGTATTATTATTGTCATTTAAAATTATCTTAGTTGCTGTGTGATCTATGGAAAGAGGGTGGCATAAAGGAATTAATTCACTAGTTTTTTTTACACCTAGTATTGCAGCAACTTCTGCTAGTTTTATTGTATCTCCCTTAGGCATTTCATCCTTCTTGATCATATTAAAAACTTGTTCACCAACAAAAATTTCACCTGCAGCAAGTGCTCTTCTAAATGTTTCTTTCTTTGCAGAAACATCGATCATATTAAAAGAATTTTTTTTAAAAATATCCTTAGCCCAATCTTTCAATTGGTTAGCATTAGTTATTTTGGGATTATCCATTATCCACCAGTACTCGATAAATTTGGTGTAATACCAGTTTCTCCCAGTTCTAAGTGGTGGGATTCTTTTTTAAGACGTAGTTGTGATATGATAAGATCGACTAACTCTTCTTTTTGATTGTCACTTTGTAAAAGGTGCCTGATACTTGTGCCCGTGTTGCCAAATAAACATAATCTTAAATCACCTCTAGCAGTAACTCTTAATCTATTACAAGTTTTACAAAAATCTTTTGAGTAGGGGGCGATTAATCCAAACTTACCTTTAAATTCAGGATTAATATAATTGATAGACGGACCTGCATCCTTGCCATGGGTTTGATAAACCCATTTATTCTTTTCAAGATAATCTTTAAATATTTTAGCAGGAACATGATTTTTTTTAAAAAAATCTGAATTATCACCTGTTTCCATTAACTCTATAAACCTAAAATCAATTTTATTATTTTCTACAAAATTTGCAAAAGCTTCAAAATCTTTTTCACTGTCATTTATCCCTTTTAGTAAAACAGCATTTACTTTTATATTCTTAAAATCTAATTTTTGTAAAGTTTGTATACCTTCTAAAATTTCTGGTAATCGGTCATGTCCAGTAAGATTTTTAAATGTTTCTCTATTTAAACTATCTATACTAATATTAATTCCATCTAATCCCACATCATGTAATTGCTTTGCAATTTTATTTAGCTGATAACCATTTGTAGTCATGGTAACTTTTGGAATGTTAGAGTTTTGCTTCATATTTTTTAGGATATCAAAAAAATCTTTCC
>CAJWFY010000143.1 GCA_913031655.1 uncultured Flavobacteriaceae bacterium | reverse complement strand
TATGTCTCCAGTTACTTATAAAACATATGTCTCTCAAGCTAGAATGAAAGTTATAAAACCAGAGATTACAGAGCTTAATGAAAAATATAAAAATGACGCTGTTAAAAAGCAACAAGAAACTATGAAGTTGTACAGTAAAGCAGGTGCTAATCCACTCTTAGGATGTATTCCGGCTCTTCTTCAATTACCTATTTTTTATGCTTTATTTTGTTTTTTCCCAATTGCTTTTCAATTAAGAGGAAAGCCTTTTTTGTGGGCTGATGATCTTTCTTCTTATGACGTTATAGCTGAGTTACCCTTTCATATACCTTGGTATGGTGATCATGTTAGTCTCTTACCTATTTTGGCATCCATTGCTATATTTTTCTATACAATGATGTCGTCAGGAGCTCAAATGCAACCATCTCAGCCAGGAATGCCTAATATGAAGTTTATAATGTATCTAATGCCAGTTATGATGTTATTTTTCTTTAACAACTATGCTAGTGCTTTTAGTTTATATTATTTTATTTCCAATATTCTTACCATTTTAATTATGCTTTCAATCAAGTATTTTATTATTGATGAAGAGAAAATTCATTTACAAATTCAAGAAAACAAGAAGAAACCTTCAAAACAAAATAGGTTTCAAAGAAAAATGCAGGAAATGATGGATCAGGCAGAGCAACAGAAAAAATTGCAAAATAAAAAATAGTTTCATTACATTTATTTATGTCTAACATCAAAAAACGTGTAGTCGTTGCTTTGTCGGGTGGAGTAGATTCAAGTGTTGCTGCCCATTTACTTGTAAAGAAAGGATACGAAGTTATCGGAATTTTTATGAAAAACTGGCACGACGAGTCAGTTACTATTTCTAATGAATGCCCATGGGTTGAAGACAGCTATGACGCCATGATTGTAGCTGATAAATTATCTATTCCTTTTCAAACTATTGATTTAAGTAAGGACTATCAAAAAAAGATTGTCGACTATATGTTCAGTGAATATAAAAATGGTAACACACCTAATCCTGACGTACTTTGTAATCGTGAAATTAAATTTGATATTTTTTTAAAAATTGCATTGAACTTAGGAGCTGATTTTATAGCTACCGGACATTATTGTAGAATAAAAGAAATCAATAAAAATAAAAACACCGTCTATCAGCTTTTAGCCGGAAAAGACCAAAACAAGGATCAGTCTTATTTTTTATGCCAACTAACTCAAGAGCAGTTACGTAAAACTTTATTTCCTATTGGCGAGTTGGATAAAAGTGAAGTAAGGTCAATTGCAAAAAAAGAAGGTTTAATTACTGCAGAAAAAAAAGATTCTCAGGGTCTTTGTTTTATAGGGAAAGTAAAACTTCCTGTTTTTCTTCAACAAAAATTAAAAAAGAAAAAGGGAAAAATAATTCAAATACCATCAGACAGTTCTATTTATAGAAATATTCATGATTTTTCTAATCACTCTTTAGAAAATTTATTAAAAATGTCAAATTCACGTGAGTATGTTGTAGAAGATGGTGATTTTATTGGAGAACATAGTGGAGCTCATTTTTTTACAAATGGTCAAAGAAAAGGATTGTCAATTGGAGGAAGTAAAGACCCTTTGTATGTCATAAAAACTGATGTAATAAATAATATTATTTATGTTGGTGAAGGGAGAAATCATCCTGGTTTATTTAGAAAAGTCTTGTTTATTGAGAGAGATGAAATCCATTTAGTGAGATCAGATTTATCCTTTGAAAAAGATGTAATAATGAAGTTTCAAGCTAGAATACGATATCGTCAACAACTTCAAGATGTTGAATTGTGTTTTAAGTCTAAAGGAGTTTTTCTGCTGTTTAAAAATCAACAATCAGCAATTACCAAAGGGCAATTTGCTGTTTGGTATCAAGGGGATGAGCTGATAGGGTCTGGAGTTATAAATTAAGAGTTTTAAAACTCTAATTCTATTTGATTCTTTAACAAGTCATCAATAGTTTCTCTTTTTCTTATTTCAATCCCTTTGTTTTTATAAAACAGAATCTCCGACGGCTTAAATCTTGAATTATAATTACTTGACATAGAAAAACAATAAGCTCCTGCATTTTTAAAACTCAAAATATCTCCTTCAAATATTTTGGAAATTCTTTTATTTGTAGCAAATGTGTCAGTTTCACAGATATATCCAACAACTGAGTAAAACCTTTCGGAATCATTTGGATTAGAAATGTTTACTATATGATGATCTGAGCCATACATCATAGGTCTTATAAAATGATTAAATCCTGTGTCTACTTGGGCAAATACAGTGGACGTGGTTTGTTTTATTGAATTTACAGAGCACAGAAAACTACCCGCTTCACTAACTAAAAATTTTCCAGGTTCAAACGCGAGCGTAAGTTTTTTACCATAATCTTTACAAAATTCATTAAATCTTTTAGATAGTTTTTCTCCTAATTCTTCAATATTTGTTTCGTTGTCTCCATAATGATAAGGTACTTTAAATCCACTTCCAAAATCTATAAATTCTAAATCTTTAAATTTTGAGGCTGTTTGAAATAATATTTCAGCTGCATGAATAAATACTTCTATATCTAATATGTCGCTTCCAGTATGCATGTGTATTCCATTAACTTTTATGTTAGTGTTCTTCACTATCCTTAAAAGAAGTGGAATTTGATGAATACTTATCCCAAACTTTGAATCTATATGACCAACCGATATTTTACTATTCCCACCAGCCATAACATGTGGGTTTATTCTTACGCATATAGGAATTTCTGGATTAGAACTTCCGAACTGTTCCAATACATTAAGATTATCAATATTTATATTAACCCCCATTTTCGCTACTCTTTGAATCTCTGCCACTGACACTCCGTTTGGAGTGTATATGATTTTATCAACAGGAAAACCAGCTTTAATTCCAATCATTACTTCTTGAATTGAAACTGTATCTAAACCTGATCCTAGCGTGTTGATGTATTTTAGTATTGAAATATTAGATAGTGCTTTAACCGCGTAATTAATCCTTAAATTGGCTACAGATTTAAATGAATTTATTAGTCTATCGTATTGACTTTTTATCTTCTCTGCATCATAAACATAAGTTGGAGTGCCAAACTTTTTAGCAATGCTTATTAAATCTTTATTTTTCATCTATGTAAAACTATATTATCAAGCTACTATAATATAATTAATGAAGTTTTTTTATTAAAATAAAACATTTTGTTATATATGTAACATTATAAAAAAACATTACTATCTAAATCTTTAGGTAATTATTTTATCTTTGTTTTATAATATATTTAAATATGAATTTACACGAATATCAGGGAAAAAAGATATTAGCAGAACACGGAGTTAATGTACAAAGAGGGCATGTGCTTTCTGATGTAAATGATGTTTTAGATGTGGCTAAAATTTTAGTAGAAGAGACAGGAACTAATTGGTTTGTGGTTAAGGCTCAGATTCATGCT
>CAJWFY010000142.1 GCA_913031655.1 uncultured Flavobacteriaceae bacterium | reverse complement strand
CCTGAGCTACTTTCGCAAATTGGATTGCAAATGTAAAACAAAAAATCAAAAAAAATAAATTAAAATCCCTTAAATAAAAGTCAGTACTTAAGAGTTTAAAATTCTTTTAATTTCATTTAGTTTAATAAGTGCCTCAACGGGTGTTAATTCGTCTATATTTAAAGATAATATATCTTCTTTTAACTCTTCCAATTTAGGGTTATCTAAATTAAAAAAACTTAATTGAAGATCTGAGTCTTCCGTGTTTTTACTGTTTTTATTAAACTTATGAGACTTTTCTAATTTACTTAATATTTTTTTTGCTGACGAAATTAGTTGCTTAGGCATTCCTGCCATTCTAGCTACATGAATGCCAAAACTATGAGCACTTCCGCCTGCAACAAGTTTTCTTAAAAAAATTACATTATCTGGTGATTCTTTAACCGATACGTTTGCATTACTAATCCTTTCAAATGAGTCTGCCATCATATTTAGCTCATGATAGTGTGTTGCAAATAAAGTTTTAGGTTTATAAGGGTGATCATGTAAAAATTCTGTGATAGCCCAAGCTATAGATATTCCATCGTAAGTACTGGTTCCCCTTCCAATTTCATCTAACAAAATCAAACTTCTATTTGAAATATTATTAATAATAGCTGCTGCTTCGTTCATTTCAACCATAAAAGTTGATTCCCCAATTGAAATATTATCACTGGCGCCCACTCTTGTAAAAATTTTATCTACAACCCCCATTTCAACATGTTTAGCTGGAACAAAACTTCCTATTTGAGCCAACAAAACAATTAGAGCAGTTTGTCTAAGAATAGCAGATTTACCAGACATATTTGGTCCAGTTATCATCAGAATTTGATTCTTTTCATTATTTAATAAAATATCATTTGGAATGTAAGGGTTTTCAAAGGTTAATTGAGATTCAATGACAGGATGTCTCCCTTCAATAATCTTTAATTCATTTGAATTATTAATTAATGGCATTGAATAGTTGTTTTTTAATGCTTTTTCAGAAAAACTACACAAGCAATCTAATATTGCTATCCAATTCGAATTCTCTTTAATCAAATGAATAAAAGGAAGTATTTTTTGAATTAATTCCTCAAATATTTCATTTTCAAGCTTTAGAATATTTTCTTCTGCGTTCAGAATTTTTGATTCATATTCCTTTAATTCATCTGTAATATATCTCTCTGCATTTACTAAAGTTTGCTTTCTAATCCATTGATCAGGCACTTTGTCTTTGTGAATGTTTCTTACTTCAAGATAATATCCAAATACATTATTAAAATTAATTTTTAAAGATGATATTCCTGTGTTGTCTTTTTCTTTTTCTAATATTTCATCTAAGTAGTCTTTTCCAGATTTAGACAGAGTCCTCAATTTGTCAAGATCACTATTAAATCCATTTTTAATAACATTTCCCTTAGAAATAATTACAGGGGCTTCATCATCTAATATGGAATCAATTAAACTTATTAAAGAATCACAATTATCTAAGGAGTTTTCGATTTTTTTAATAAACTGATTTGGATATAATTTAAGCAGCTCCTTTATTGGCTTAATATTGTTTAATGTATGCTTTAATTGGACTAATTCTCTAGGTGAAATTTTTGAAGTTGCCACCTTTGCCATTATTCTTTCTAAATCACTAAAGGATTTTAATTTAATAACTACTTCACTTAAGCAATCATTAGTTTTTACAAAAAAGTCAACAGTTCCATGTCTAAATTTTAATTCCTTAATATTTAAAATCGGATGAATAATCCATCTTTTAAGCATCCTACCCCCCATAGGAGTTGAAGTGTAGTCTATGACATCTAATAGACTAACTCCATCTCTAGAGTTACTGTTTAAAAGTTCTAAATTAGACATTGTGAAGCGATCCATCCAAACATGATTTTCATCAACTATTAAATGAATATTAGTAATATGTGAAAGTTTTGAATGCTGAGTCTCTTCTAGGTAATGAAGAATTGAGCCGCAAGATAATATGCCTAAGTTATCTTTTTTAATTCCAAACCCCTTCAGGCTAAATACTTTTAATTTATTTTTTATTTTTTCTAATGCATATTCCTTGTTGTATACCCAATCATCTAAATAAAAAACTGAATTATAATTTCCGAAAATTAAATTAAATTCTTTTTTTATTTTTTTTGAAATTAATATTTCTTTAGGATCGAAACTTTGAAGTAAATTTTTAACATAGTCTAACTCTCCTTCCGAAATTAACAACTCTCCAGTTGAAATATCTAAAAAGGAAATACCATACTTATCTTTAATATTAAATATTGAAGCAAGAAAATTATTTGATTTTTTTTCTAAAACACCATCATTTAAAGCCACTCCAGGTGTAACAAGTTCAGTAACTCCTCTTTTAACTATAGATTTAGTTGTTTTAGGATCTTCTAATTGATCACAAATTGCGACTCTTTCTCCAGCTTTCACTAATTTATGCAGGTAAGTGTTTAAGGAGTGGTGAGGAAATCCAGCTAGCTTAGTTTCACTGTTACTTCCAGCTCCTCTTTTGGTTAAAACAATGCCTAAAATTTTAGAGGTTTTAACAGCATCTTCATGAAAAGTTTCATAAAAATCACCTACCCTAAACAACAATAATGCATCAGGGTATTTATTCTTGATTTGATTATACTGTCGCATCAAGGGAGTGACTTTTTTAATTTCTTTTGTCAATTTAAATATGATTAAAAGCTAATTTACTATTATTTAGAAATTTAATCTATTACTTTGTGAAATCTTAATAAAACGTATAGTAATCTTAATGAGAAAATTAAAAAATAGTGAGCTTGGTAGAATTGAAATCGATGAATTTAAAAAAACTTCAAAGACTCCATTAATTATAATTTTAGATGACATTAGAAGTCTGAATAATATTGGTTCGATATTTAGAACATCCGATGCTTTTTTAATAGAAAAAATTTATTTGTGTGGAATTACTGCATGTCCTCCCAACAAAGACATTCATAAAACAGCTTTAGGGTCTACAGAAAGTGTTGATTGGGAATATTCAGAGAATATTGAAGATCTTATTAAAAATCTTCAAAAAGAAAAAATATTCATATGGAGTGTTGAACAGGCTGATGAATCTAAAAAGCTAGGAGATTTAACTATCTCTAGAAATATTAAACACGCTTTGATTTTCGGGAATGAAGTAAAGGGAGTTTCTCAAAGTGTAGTTAATTTATCAAATGACGTTATAGAAGTACCTCAATTTGGAACAAAACATTCTTTAAATGTCTCTATTTGCTCTGGTATTCTAATTTGGGAATTCTTTAAGAGTTTATCTTAATTTTCTTTTTATTCTAAATAGTAATTCTAGATAATCAGCATGGTTTTCAACAAAATCTAAATCTGATATATCAATAAATACTATATTTAAATCTGACCTATTTTTTAAATAATTTATATAAGCATTATTTATTTTATCTAAATAATCTTTACTTATATCTTTCTC
>CAJWFY010000141.1 GCA_913031655.1 uncultured Flavobacteriaceae bacterium | reverse complement strand
ATTCTATAACAAAATCACTATAACCTTGAGTAACAGCTTCCCATTCCAAATCGACATCAACTCCATCAAGATTATTATCAGTTACAAAGGAAATAATCTTATTTACAAGCACTGATCTGTCTTTAGGGGTAGCAAGAAATTTTTTCCATCTTTCTAATGCAGGAGATCTAATACCACCTCCAGCCAACGAAATAAAGATTTTAATTTGATTATTTTTAGATCTAGCTGTAGAAGTTATATCTTCAAGAGTAATTCCAGACGAGTTACTAGTTAGCTGCATAGTGCCATCAGCTTCAGGATTAGCAAATGCTATATTTAAATGAGTGAGTTTACAATATTCAATTTTATCATTTTGCGAAAAACGATACGCCGGCAAATAACCTACTATTTTAGCAGTTGACTTGTTAGGAACAACCTCAACTTCAGGTTCAATAGCATCTTTTGAACAAGACACAAGGAATATCAGAATAATTAAAAGTAATTTTTTTTTCATTTAATTTATATATTTTAAATAAGCAACTACAGGATGATGATCTGATGCCCATTGATTAGATTTTGTTTTTAAATAAACATGTTTAGAATTAATTAAAGTCAAATTTTTAAAAAAAATATAATCAATTCTTTTATCTGCCTTAAAATTTTTAAACCCATTATAGGTTCCGTAATATTCATTAGCTTTTAATATGTTTTTTTTTGAATCTATAAGTTCATTTTGAAGTTTCTCTATTGACTTGTTCTTATCTCCAAGGTTAAAATCTCCTGTTAATATTACGGGAAAATTCATTTTATTAAGCTCGTTTATTTTATCAATAATTAAATCAACAGATTTTTCTCTAGCTTGGACACCAATATGGTCAAAATGCGTGTTAAATACCCATATCTTTTTATTTGAATTTATATTTTCAAAAAGCCCATACGTACAAATTCTTTCCATTGAAGCATCCCAACCTACAGAAATTTTATTTGGTGTATCAGACAACCAAAAGGTATTTGACTTTAAAACTTTGTATTTGTTTTTTTTAAATAAAATAGGACTATACTCTCCCTTAGTTTCTCCATCATCTCTACCCACTCCAACATAATCATAATCTATTAAAGAATTCATCAAGTCTACTAATTGAGACTTTAAAACCTCTTGCATTCCAATAAAATCTGCTTCCTCATTAGAAATGAATTCCGTAACAGTTGTTTTTCTATTATCCCAAATATTCACTCCATCATTGGGGTTGTCGTAGCGGATATTATAAGAAATAGCTTTAACGTCTTGATCGTTATTAAATAAAAAAAATAGAAATATATATAATATGTTGTTCACGATTTAAATTTAATATATTTATAATTGTGAAAAGATATTTATTACTAATAATTATTAATTTTTTATTTATCAACTGTGATTCTAAAAAAGAAGGCAGTATTGAATTAAATAATAAAATTGCTGATTCAGATTTTACTTTTAGCACATGGACTGGAGCAGGAAACACTTTTAATAAAAAAAATTGGGAGAAAAAAATAAGCTACTATGATTCTTTGGGAATCAGTGAAATTTTGGTTGGTGGATCACCTGAAATTTTAAGAAAAATAATCCCAATAGCTGATAAAAAAAATATAAAAGTTCATGGTTGGATGTGGACTTTAAATCGCCCTGGAGATACAATTGCTAATAAAAATGCAGACTGGTATGCTGTTAATAGAAATGGAGACAACTCTTTGGATTATAGAGCTTATGTAGATTATTACCAGTGGTTAAGCCCATTTCATCCAGAGGCTAGAAATCACATTATAAATAATGCCAAAAAATTAATGGAAGTTAAAGGTTTAGCTTCTGTACATTTAGATTATGTTAGGTTTCCCGATGTTATTTTAGGAGCTGACTTACAACCAAAATATAATATTGTTCAAAAAACTGAAATGCCTGAGTATGACTACGGCTACCATCCCTTAGCTAGGGAAGAGTTTAAAAGAATTTTTAATAAAGATCCGCAAGATTTTGAAAATCCAGAACTATCAACTGAATGGAGGCAGTTTAGGCTAAATGCTATTACTACTCTTGTAAATGAAATTATTGCAATTGCCCATTCTAAAGATAAAAAAGTTACAGCAGCTGTATTCCCTTTCCCCGAAATGTCAAGACAAATGGTAAGACAAGCATGGAATGATTGGAATTTAGATCAAGCCTACCCGATGTTATACCATAATTTTTATAGAGAAAACATTAATTGGATAGGTTTTGCTACAAAACAAGGAGTTAATGATGTAGATTTTCCTATAATTTCAGGACTTAATTCAGGAGCACTAAGAGATCCTGAAGATTTAAAAAAAGCTATTTTAATTTCAAGAAAGAACGGAGCAAAAGGAATTTCTATATTTACCGCTGACGGATTAACAAAAGAGCAACAAGCTGTGTTTGTTGAATTGTCAAAAAGCATAAAGAGTGAGTTAAAATAATAATTCATTTTTTAAAAAACTTCAAATGAATCTACACTCAATTGCACTAGAAAATGACAAAAATGATTCTTTGTCAGTTTTTAAAGATCGATTTTTTAATAATGAAAATGAAATCTATTTAGATGGTAATTCTCTAGGGAAATTACCGTTAGAAACTTTAAATGATTTAAACAATACAATTAAAAATCAGTGGGGGAAAAAATTAATAAGAAGTTGGAATGAGCATTGGCTAGATTTAAATAATCGAGTTAATTTAAAAATGTCCCAACTAATTAACGCTGATACAAATGAGGTTTTAGTGGGGGAATCTACTTCTGTTAATTTATATAAACTACTGTATGGTTTAATTAACTCAAATAAATACAACAAAAATCTGATAACTGACTCCTTAAACTTCCCCTCTGACCTTTATATAATGGAAGGTTTAAAAGAATTTACTACATCAAAAAAGATTCAAATAGTAAATTATGTATCTGATTTAGAATCAGACCTAAATCTATTGAAAGAATCTATTAAACACAGTCCAGGTATTATTTGCTTGAGTCTGGTTAGTTATAAAAGCTCTTGGCTTTATCCTATGTTAGATTTAAATGAATTTGCTGAAAAGAACAATAGCATAATTGTATGGGACTGCAGTCATGCAATAGGAGTTGTAGATATAGATGTAAAAAAAACTAAAACAAAAATTGCTTTAGGCTGTACTTATAAGTTTTTAAATGGAGGACCAGGATCTCCTTCCTTCATTTATATAAATAATAAACTAATTGGAGATATTTCTAATCCAATTCAAGGTTGGTTTGGACATGAAAAACCTTTTGATTTCTCTAAAAATTACAAACCTTATAATGGAATTAAAAAGTTTGAAGCTGGAACCCCCTCGATAATTTCTCTCTCGGCTATTGAAAAGGGAATTGATATAACTCTAGAAGCTGGTATTAAAAAAATTAGATTAAAAAGTAAAAATCTTGGAGAGTTTTTAATCAGTCTAATTAAATCCGAGTTAGACGCTTTAGGTTTTGAGATCACTTCTCCTTTAAATTCAAAAAGTAGAGGTTCACATGTT
>CAJWFY010000140.1 GCA_913031655.1 uncultured Flavobacteriaceae bacterium | reverse complement strand
TCTGAGTATTCAAAATCATTAGAATTATAATCGAAACTTATCCTAATAAAATCACAAGTAGAACAATCTAGTTCAGATTGATGAATATGAACTTGCTGGTCATTACAGACTATGTGTTCTTCTGACAGAAAGTGATTTAAGCCAAAAATAGTTGGAAGACTTAAAATGCAAATCAGTAAAATACTTAAAAACTTTTTCACATTACAAAAATAAAAAATAATTTAAAAAATCAAAATTTAAGAGTTAAACCTAGTAAAAAATTTCTAGTTGCTTGAGGGTAGTATCCTGCTCCATCTAATGTTTTCACCTGTCCGGGGACTGACCATGAGTCATCATAGGTATAATAGTAACCATTTGATATATATTCAACATCAAAAATATTATTAATTAATCCAGAAATCACTATCGCTTTAAAAATTCGATTTGGATTTATTTCGTAAGAAACATTAAAATCGTTAACAAAATAACTGTCGAGTTTCGAATTAAGTGCATCGGTATTTCCCATATATTGAACACCTACATGTTTTGATAAAAGACTAAGGTTAAAATTATCTTTAGGGCTAAATACAATTGTATTTGAAGTCATAAATTCTGGTGAAAAAGAAATATTTGTTTTACCAAAATCAAAAATCTTACCATCTTTTGGCGACAAAATCTGTTTATTCTTGTTAGAACTAATTGTCATATTAGAATTAATAGTAAAAAAATTAGACAACTTGACATTTAGATCAGCCTCAATACCAATTCTATAACTTGAACCACTATTTGCCCTTATCGGGCTTCCCACATCATCTAATGCTCCAGTAAGTACTAGCTGCTCATTATATTGCATGAAATATGAATTAAGGTTAAATTTTAAGCCATTTTTTCTATAACGCCATCCAAATTCAAAATCATTTAATTGTTCTGGTTTTATTTTGGGATTACTTTCAAAGTCACTTCGACTTGGTTCTCTATTTGCTCTAGAATAAGATCCATAAAGAATAGAACTTGTGTCAAACTTGTAGGACAAACCAAATTTTGGATTAAAGAAACTATAAGACTCATCAATAATCATATTAACTAAATCCGATGTAAAACCTTTAGTTTTATAACCAACGTTCCTAAGCTGAAGGTCTCCATAAAATTCCAATTTTTTATTTAAAAAATACGATGCTTTTACAAATACACTGAAGTCTGTTTTTCTGCCATTTCCTTTGTAATATTGATCTCTGATTGAAGAATTTTCTCCAAATTGTCTAGCCCATATAACCTCTCCAAAATGATCTCCACTGTATGTGCTGTAAGAACTGCTGAAAGTCATGTTTAATTTACTGCTCTGGTAATTGGTAGAGGCATTAAGGACATAAAAATTATTATCCAACCAACGTCTTCGAATTAAATCTGTTGTTCCTAATTTAATCCCATTTTCATCTATATCAGAATCTACTATTCCTCCATAAGTTTCGATTGAATCATCATTTCTAAATTGTTCAAAATATCCACGACCATAAGTGTAATTTAAACCAATATTAGTAGACCAACTTTGGTTTAGTTTTTCGTTCCAATGAAATTGATAATGATCTTGTTTATAATTATCTATTTCATTTTCATAAGTGTAAGGATTTTGACGTCTATTTTCTAAAATCTGTTCCTTACTCACCCCGTACCATGATTGGTAAGTTTTTTCATGCCCTCCAAATACCAAAGCTTTTATAAATGTATTTCCCTGAGCATATGAACCCTGTAAAAAATATGATTTTAAATCAGAAAATGCTCTATCTATATAACCGTCAGAGTCAATTTTGGATAATCTACCTGAAAGCTCAAAAACCTTATTTAATTTTCCTGTACCAAATTTAACCGTATGTTTAGTAGTGTTATAACTGCCAGCGGAATTTGAAATTTCAGCATAAGGATTTTCAGAAATTGCATCTGTAAGGATGTTAATGCTTGCTCCAAAAGCTCCAGAACCATTGGTAGACGTTCCTACTCCTCTTTGAACTTGTAAACTTTCAATAGAAGAAGTGAAATCAGGTAAGTTTACCCAATAGGTCCCATGAGATTCGGGATCATTAAAAGGAATTCCATTAATTGTAATATTAGTAGATTGCGCACTTACTCCTCTTATTCTAATTCCCGTATATCCAACCCCGGCACCAGCATCAGAGGTGGTAACAACAGAGGGTAAGAAACTTAACAATATAGGCAGATCTTGACCTAAGTTCTTTGAAGATAATTCCTCTTTAGAAATATTTGAATGACTAAATGGGGCTGAGTACTTGACCCTAATGGATTGTACTACAACTTCATCTAAATTTTGTTTTGTACCCTGTAATGTATCCTTGATTTTTTCTTGAGAAAATAAACTAAGAGTTGTAATTAATGATAAAAAGTAAATATTATTTTTCATGTTTAAATTTGATTATAAAAACAGGATATACTTAGTGTAGATAACAATTTCCCTTTCCAGAATTACTTGGCAGGTTCATTGGGTATAATCTCAGCCGTAGCACCCCATTTATTTAATGTCAAATGTAATTAAAAAATGAATAAAATTATTTTTTATTTTAATATTTTATCAATTTCTTGTGTTGCTGTTTTCATTCTGCTTTTTAGGTCACCAGAAACAACTATATAAGGTCTATTATGCTTAATTAATGCTTTTTTAAAAGCTAAAAATATTTCTTCTCTATTATTAGGTCTATCTCTTAAATCATCTTTAACCCAAGGTATATCGATATCTGTTAAAATATATAAATCGTATTTATTTTGTAAAGCAGAAGCTTTTAAAACAGGGTCACAAAATCCTTCATAATAAATTTCTGAATAAATTTTAGTTTCTAATAAGTCTGTGTCACAAATTAAAAGGGTTGAAGTTTTTTTAGAAAATTCATTTTCTAGTTTAATTTGTCCTTTTGCAATTGGAATAATATCTTTTAATTCGCAAATTTTCTTTTCCTTATCCCATTTATTTTGTAGATATTCACGAGCAAATTCTTCAACCCAATAAGTATTATAATAGTTGGCTAGTTCTCTTGAAAGAGTAGTTTTTCCAGATGATTCAGGACCAAAAAGAACTACTTTCAAGCAGTCTGAAGAGGTTTGTTTAAGATTTTTTTCCATGAATAATAACCTGCAATTGCAATAAATGTAAAAATAAGATATTGTAAGCTTGTAAAAGTAAATCCTTTGTAAAAATATAATGGAACTGAAATTATATCACCAATAATCCAAAAAATCCAATTTTCAATTTTTCTTTTTGCCATTAACCACATTCCTACAAAGAAAATGGCAGTAGTAAGGTTATCAATATAAGCTGTTAGTGAATTCCACTTATCAAAATACACATAAATTGAGTAAACAAATATTAGAGAAAAAATAAAAATTAGAATGCAAATATTTTTTTCTTTAGAGTTTATCCTAGATATTAGAGTTATCGAGTTGTTTTCTTCTCTAGTCCAAACATACCACCCATAAATACTCATAATAAAATAATAGGCATTGATCATCATATCACCTAAAAGAACTGATTTATATAAAAGATAAATAAAAATGAAAGTAGATATCATTCCCGTTGGAAATACAAGAATATTATTATTCTTAGAGAACCAAACACTCAA
>CAJWFY010000139.1 GCA_913031655.1 uncultured Flavobacteriaceae bacterium | reverse complement strand
TGGAATATGATAAAGCCCTAGATTATCAATTGAATTTATTTAATGAAATAATTCAATCAAAATTAAATAACAGAAGAAATAATACTAATCTAGTTACTAATAACCATTTAGTCTTTGTGGAGCACCCTCATGTGTATACGTTAGGTAAAAGTGGAGAAATGAAAAATTTATTATTAAATAAAAAAGAATTACAACATAAAGGCATTAAGTTTTATAATACTAATAGAGGAGGGGATATTACTTGTCATGGTCCTGGTCAGGTAGTTTGTTATCCTATTATTGATTTGGATAATTTTTTCACAGATATTCACAAATATTTAAGATTTCTTGAAGAAGTTGTGATCCTAACCTTAGGAGATTTCGGATTAAAAGGAGAAAGAAGTGCTAGTGAGACAGGGGTTTGGCTCGGCACTAATACTTTTGAAGCTAGAAAAATTTGTGCTATGGGGGTCAAAGCTAGTAGGTGGGTAACTATGCATGGTTTAGCTTTAAATGTAAATAACGATTTGAGTTTTTTCGATAATATTATTCCTTGTGGAATTCTAAATAAAGCAGTCGCTTCAATTTCAAATGAAATAAAAAAAGAAATTGATATAGACCTAGTAAAGAAAAAAATAATAGATAATTTTTTACTTACCTTTTCTGCTAAACTAGTTAATTGAATAAACTAAAATTTCATTTGATTCCCCTAATGAAGTTATGGTTTTTTCTTTTTTTTCATTTATTGAAAAATCAATTGAACTTGTACCAAATACTGGAAACCCATTTATTAACTTAGAATTAGAATCAAAGAAGTAAATTTTATTTTGATCTCTATCTGTAATTGATACGTATTCTTGTTTTTTACTTATTAATATTTTAGGACTTGTATAATTCCCAAACGGGAGTTCAACTACGCTATCATTTATTGTGAGAATATTTTCTGAAATGGTAACTAAAATATTATTGTTTGCTGTAATTAAATATGGAGTATCAAGCGGAAGGGGTTTTTTTGAAATTCCACCATTTAAGTTTATTCTAATCAAGTTATTGGATCTGTCAATAGTGACAAATGAATTTTTGTTAACGAAAATTTCTTTTGAACTTATCTTTAAGGATTCAGGAATTTTTACTCTAACATTTCCTCTTCTATCAGTAATATATAATCTTTTTTTAGTATTAATTATTAAATAGTCCTTTGATCCAATCCTGAAATGTTTTGGTAGATTGGCAACTTGACTCTTAATATTCTTTCTATTGAAACCCCTAACTTTTTTAAATTCATCATCTAACATTTCAATTTCTCCTTCCCTGTCAACTATAAACCTATACTTTTTTATTTTATCATAGTCAAATACTGCTAACCCATGCTTTGATTTTTTTTTATGATTTAATTTTTTAACTATTCCACCGTTTTTATCTAAAATTAATAGGCTATTTTCAGTTTCAAATACATATTGTAATCTCCCGTTTTTATATAAATCTATTTGAGAAATTTCACCGACTATTTTAGACTCAAGTTTTTTTCTCCAAATTAATTCACCATTATTAGAAATGAGATATAAATTATTTAAATCATCTTGAGTTATTAGTTCTTTTTCTTTAGTCACATAATTAGTGACAATTTTAGGCTTTAAGTGAATTGTACTCTTTAATTTAAAACTGAATAACAAATTAACTCCTAAAGATTTTATTTTTTCAACTGTTTTTTCAATTACATGTGTTTTGTGAATTAGCTTATCATCAATTAATAAATGGTTAATCCAATATGGAAAATCATCTGTTGAAATTTCAAATTTTTCAATAATATCAGTATTAAACTTCTCAAGATTATAAATCTTTAAGTGATTGCTTTTTTTAGGGACTTTTGAATATATTTCTTTAAATTTTATTGAATTATTTATAGTTGATTCGTTAGAGAAGTTTAAAATCATTGTCTCTATTGCAGTTTTATTTTTTGACAATACTAATATATTATCCAATATTGTCAAATAATTATTATCTACGGATTTATAGAGATCATTCACTGTTTTTGTATTGAACAAAGGCTGCGAGAGTTTATGAATTTTTCTACTTCTATATTTGTAACTGCTTTCTGTACTTTGTTGAATTTTAAAATTCAATAATTCTTTATTCTTAAAACTAAAGGTTGAAATAGAGTCTCGATTTAAAAGTATTGAGCCTATTTCAAATATGTCATAAAATAGTGAGTCATTTTTTATTAATTCTAGTTTATTTATAGGACTATTTTTTTCTATGTTAATTAAAAACTGTGAGTGATTATATGCCCTTCTTTCAAATTCAATAAAATTATTTGGAACTATTTTAATTATATCTGAAAAAGAGGGATCAATATCATTCAAACGATTAATTCTTCTTGGAATAGAATCTTTTTTAAATGCTAAGCCATTAAGCATTAATTCATTGGGATTGAAATTTACATCAAACTGAACCCAGTCTGATATTTCTGAAATACTAATAAAATCAGATATTTTAGAAATATCAACATGCTCTTTTAGTTGATCGTTGATAAATAGAGATATTTTAGAACTTGATGAATTATATAATTTATAAAAATCATTATTTACATCACTAATAACGTGATTTGAATTTCTTAAAGAATTTTCAATTAAAAGTTTATTAATAGATTGTATGTATATCCCATTTCTTTTTGTAAAAAAGAATGATTTATTGTTTGTTGTTATTTTTTTAATTACAAATCCATTATAGTTTATAGAATCCTCTATTATTTCATTTTTTAATTCCATTACATTTTCAAACTCTGTAAATAAAATATATTCTAAGCTATTTTTGCCAATATTATGATAGCTAATTAATATTGGTTTGTCTAAAAACTTATTTGAAAGGGAATCAGGTTTCAAACCTATTATTGACTTTAAGCTTTTGTGAAAAATATCTGATTTGTGATCTATTGCTGATTCATAATCTATTATAAGCAAAGGATTTGTAGGGACAAAATCTATTAACCTAGCTGTTTTTTCATAACTATTTTCACAGTTAATGATTGATAAAGTAAATAGAATTAATAGAATTTTTTTCATCTCTGTTATAAGCGTAAATGTAAGGAACTCTTGTTTTAATTTATTGTTGATTTTAAATCAATTTAAAACTTTTTCTGTGATGTATTGAAATACCATATTTTTTTATTGCTTCTCTATGTGTTTTTGTTGGATAGCCTTTATTTTGTTCCCATCCGTAATTTGGATTTTTTTTAGACAGATCAATCATTAAATCATCCCTACTTGTTTTGGCTAATATTGAAGCTGCTGCGATATTCATGTATTTAGAATCTCCTTTTATTATACACTTAAAAGGAATCATATTATGTGATTCAAACCTATTACCATCAACAATTATGAATTCTGGCTTTATTTTTAATTGATTAATTGCTTGATTCATAGCTAAAATTGATGCATTTAAAATATTTATTTTATCAATTACTTTAACTGACACATGAGAAATTGCATAATCTAACGCGTTATCAATTATGATTTTTTTTAAATTATTTCTTGATTTTAGTGAAAGTAGTTTTGAATCATTTAAAATTTGATTTTTAAATTTTTTTGGTAAAATTACAGCAGCTGCTGTAACAGGTCCCGCCAAGCATCCTCTTCCTGCTTCGTCAGTCCCACATTCAACATAGCTAGAGAAAAATGGTTTTAACATAATTGTATTTGTCTTAAAAATAGATAATAATTAAAATA
>CAJWFY010000138.1 GCA_913031655.1 uncultured Flavobacteriaceae bacterium | reverse complement strand
AACAACGAATCGTTACTGTCATATTGCTCATTTATTAATTCAAAACGACCATCTCCATCAGTGATTATTCCTTTATTATTTGAAAAATATACCGTAGCAAATGATACTGGAGAAGAAGAAAGAGAATCTAACACTTTGACAGTTGAAGACTGGGCGTTAACATTTAATGCAAATAGAAATATAAAAAAGTATAAAAAGTTTCTCATAATAATTTTATTATTATACAATACATAGTACTATGTATTACACAGTAGCAAAACTAAAAAAAAAATTTATTTAACCAAGCTATTTTTTAAAAAACTTTAAATACAGGAAATATAAAGTTAGCGCCACAAGTATATATGGTATAATCATTAAGTATACTATGCCGTCATTTAAACTTTCAGCTGCTTTTTGATCAGCACCTGATTCTAATACGGCACGACACATGGCGCATTGAAAGTCAGTTAAAAAGATTAGTAAACTCATTTTAATAGTATGGCGAAATCATTAAATACACTACAACTCCAGTAACAGCAACATACAGCCATATAGGAAAAGTAATTCTAGCTATTTTTTTATGTGGATCGAACTGAGATTGAATCGCTCTAACATAACTTGTAAGTACTAAAGGAATCAAAATTATAGATAATATAATATGTGATATTAATATAATATAATATAGATAGGCAATCACTCCTTCGCCTCCAAAAGAAGTTGGGTCAGAAGTCATGTGATAAGCTATATACATAACTAAAAAAACTAATGAAAGACCAATACACACTTTCATAAGCCTTTCATGTAATTGTCTTTTCCCTGACTTAATAGCTTTTAGTGCTAAAATCAAAAGCAATGCAGTTAAAGCATTAATACTAGCATAAATTGGAGGTAAAAAAGACAAAGGCTCAACATTTGGTATTCGAACAGTAAATAAAATTGCTACAACAACTGGAATCAATACAGAAACAATTTTAATCCAAATTCCGTACTTGTTATTAGTCATTATTTAATTTTTAAAAGTTTTTTTATGTCCTCTAGAATCATATCAATTCCTTGATTTTCGTTATTTTCATCATTAATTCCAGAGTAATAAACCAATGGGATACCATAGTCATTAACTCTCGAACGAATATATCCGTTCTGATCAATCAAAGCAAAAAACCCTTGATGCTCAAACCCACCATCTACAGCCTGGTTAATTGATGAAAAAATATTAAAACCTGAATTAGACAAACTAAAGATATCTTTTTTGTCTCCAGTTAAGAAGTGCCAATTTTTTGATTTAACCTCGATAAGCTCTGAATATTTTTTTAGTGTAGTTGGCGAATCGTGATCAGGATCTATTGTAAAAGAAGCAATTCCAAAATCATCTCTATCTCCAAAAACCTCATCTAAAACCTTCATGTTTTTGTTCATTTCTATACATATAGAAGGGCACCTTGTGAAGAAAAATTCTGCAATAAAAACCTTGCCAATAAAGTCTTCACTACTAATTAGTAAACTGTCTTGATTTAGAAAGATAAATTCAGGTACTTTTCTTTTTTCTCCATTAAGCTTTATAAAACTTAAATCATCTGATTTAGCTAACCTAGTGCTTTGGGAAATGGATTGATTATCAATTCTATCCATTATTTTAGGGAAGAAAATAATTCCAAAAATCAAAATAACAAATGAAATACCTATGTAAGAATACTTTTTCATTTAAGTTGATCTTTATAAATATTATTTTTTTTAAGAGCCATCCTATATTCTGCTAAAATAACTTTTACATCATCTAGCATATTGTTATTTATATCTGCGACAGATCTAGAGTCATACCCAAATTTAGTGCCATCTTTATCATCACGCCCTCTTAAATTTCCATTTCTATCGATAATAAAAACAAAGGGTGTTCCTAGATTTGAATCTAAATTAAAGTCAGTTTGTAAACTCTGATAAACCTTCAAAAGGTCTGATTCTGTAGCAAAAATAAAATTCCAATTAACTAGGTCTGTATTGGTGCCAGCCCTCAATTCGTTTTTTAAATTTTCTGTTAAAATTTCTGTCCCAACAGGTTGAATCATTACAAACTGAAAATCTTTAAACTTGTAAAATCTTTTATATATTTTTTGATTTAGGTTTAATGCATCCCCGTGTTTATCTTTTACATTATTTCCAAAAAATCCTAAAATTGTTATTTTATTGTCAAAAGTAGTATTTGATATTTTTGAAATATCATAAACTTCATCAGTTAAAACTGGAAGTTTTGCAAAATTATTGATTCCTGAAGCGAAAAAAAGATATACTACTAATGGTAAAACGAAAAGAATGGTTAATACAATATACTTTTTCATTAAGAAATTTTTAGACTTTTAGAAGTTCCAACTCACAAACCCCTCATACATTACGTCAAAAATATAATTCCCTTCAACTAAAAGAATGAAAGCTAAATAGGCAATTAAAAACATAAGAGAAATTGTTACGGAAAACTGTAGACCCTGAGGCTCGTCTCTTAAATGCATGAAATCCCATGCAATATAGTAAGCCTTGACTATAGTCAAAATAATAAAAATCCAGTTAATGATTTTTACACTTAAAATAGAGTTGACCATTAAAACATCAGGCTTTATAATTCCCAAGGCAACTTCAACAATAGTTACTATTGAAAGAAATATTAAAACTCCCCAGATTTTAGTCTCATTAGATTTGAACTTAAGGAGACCTCTAAAAATCTCTAGCTTATGTGTGTTATTTTCCATTTATAAATTATTATACAAGATAAAAGAAAGTGAATACAAATACCCAGACTAAATCAACGAAATGCCAATACAATCCTACTTTTTCGACCATTTCGTAATGACCTCTTCTTTCATATGTTCCAACAAGAACATTGAAGAAGATGATTATATTAATTACAACTCCAGAGAGCACGTGGAATCCATGGAATCCTGTAATAAAAAAGAAAAAGTCAGCAAACAACCTGTTTCCATATTCATTATTCACTAGGTTAGCACCTTCTACCACATATATTGCTTGAGTTATTTCCTTTAAAGACTCTTCCCTACTTAAAATAATCTTACGTCCATTAGCATCAATTTTTTCAGTTTTAATAACTATCTGTGGGTTTGCAATAACTCCGGCTATCACTTCATTAGGCGTGAAAGAGGGTAAGGACCCTTCCCCTAAAAACCAGACTCCATTTTTACTTTCATGTTGAACTCTATCAGAACGACTCTCTATGGCAAATTCATCAAGGGCTACTCTTTTCCCTGTTTCTTGATTAATAAACTGAAATAATTGCCCTCCTTTAGTCTCTACAGCACCATATTCTCCTTTTATAAAAGTACTCCATTCCCAAGCTTGAGATCCCACAAAAACAGCACCACCAATTATTGTAAGTAACATGTATACTGCTACCTTATTTTTTTGCATATGGTGACCTGCATCTACAGCTAAAACCATAGTTACAGATGAGAAGATTAAAACAAAAGTCATTAATGCCACATAATACATCGGGGCATCTACACCATGTAAAAAAGGAAAGTGAGTAAACACCTCATCAGCAATTGGCCAAGAATCAATGTTTTTAAATCTAGAAAATCCATAGGCTACAAGAAACCCTGAAAAAGTTAAGGCATCAGAAACAATAAAAAACCACATCATTATTTTTCCGTAGCTAGCTTTAAAAGGCTTGTTTCCACCATCCCATAAATCTTCGTCGTTATTGGCGGATGTTGTAATAGTTGAACTCATTTATTTTTATAAATTAAGGTTACAAAGTTACATATTTTTACTATCTAAAGAAATATAAAAAAACAAACAAATACAACCATAAAAATCCTAGGAAATGCCAAAAGGTAACTGCTAATTCAAA
>CAJWFY010000137.1 GCA_913031655.1 uncultured Flavobacteriaceae bacterium | reverse complement strand
ATTGAGAAAACATGTAAAGAGGATGTTAAGATTGCAAAATTTGAAGCTTGGAAAACTTATTTAGATCCTATTTTAAAAGATAGATTAGAGTTAATAAATTATCTGAATAAAATATCATCTGACTTCCCTAGTTCAGATTTATATAATTTAATTTTAGAACTAGAGAAAATAAAAGAACCAAACAACAAAGATTTATTATCTATTGCTAGAAAGTTTCTAAGATTATTAAGGAAATCAAAAAATGAAAATATTGAGCGATTAAAAAAATGGGTCAAAGAATTTTCTCAATTGCAAAAAGAAAAGTATAATACAAAACTATACAATGAATATTCCACAAGTTATAAGAATGTTAAAGAAGTAAAACCATTGTATAATGACTCTAACAAGATTGATGGACGTCTAATAATTAGAAATAATTTTGATCAATTATTAAAAAAACATGATAATCTGTTAATTTTTGGAGAAGACTGTGGGAAAATTGGAGATGTGAACCAGGGACTTGAAGGGCTACAGGATCTTCACGGCGAGGACAGAGTTTCTGATCGTGGAATAAGAGAAGCTTCTATTATAGGAGAGGGAATTGGTTTGTCTTTGAGAGGATTTCGTCCAATTGCTGAAATTCAATATTTAGATTATTTATTATACGGCCTTCAAATTCTAAGTGATGATTTAGCTACACTTCATTATAGAACTTTTGGTAGACAGATAGCCCCACTTATAATTAGAACTAGAGGACATAGACTAGAGGGTATATGGCATTCTGGATCTCCTATGGGTTCTTTATTATCAACTTTGAGAGGAATATTGATTTTGGTGCCTCGAAATATGGTTCAAGCAAGTGGAATGTACAATACACTTCTTAAGTGTGAAGATCCTGCCGTTATAATTGAATCTTTAAACGGATATAGATTAAAAGAACAAGAGCCAATAAACCTTTCTGAGTACACTATTCCTTTAGGTATAGTAGAAACACTTAGTTTAGGTAATGATATTACAATTGTTTCATATGGATCTACATTAAGACTTGTTCAAAAAGCAGCTTTAGAATTAAAATTATTAGATATCAGTTGTGAAGTAATAGATATTCAAACTCTAATACCTTTCGATAAAAATTATGACATATTAGAGAGTTTAAAAAAAACTAACAAATTATTAATTGTTGATGAGGATGTTCCTGGTGGAGCTTCATCATATATATTGCAAAAATTATTACAGGAACAAGATGCCTTTAAATATCTAGATAGTAAACCAATTACTTTAACATCAAAATCACATAGACCTGCTTATGGAACAGATGGTGATTACTTTTCGAAACCATCAATTGATGATATAATAGAATGTGCTTATGAAATAATGAATGAGTATGACCCTAAAAAATATCCTGAAATAAATTAATTCATTATTTCAATTATTAATTGTCTCAAAATATCTTTATCATTAGAATTTGAGCCTCCTACCCCTTTTGTTTTCAAATCACTGTCTTTAATTAGACTGATAATTGCACTAATTTTTTTCATAGAAAACAATCTAGAAGCTTGAATATAATCTTTAACAAAAAACCTATTAACTCCGAGTTTTGAAGACACATTGTTGTCTGACTTATCGTTTAAACTATGGTATTGAAAAATCTGTATAAAGTAATTAAACAAGGATGATAAGATCATTTGAATGGGATACTGTTTATGATTTGAAGTGAAATAAGTACTAATTTTCAAAGCTTTAATTGTGTTTTTAGTTCCTATAGCATTTCTTAATTCAAAAATATTATAATCTTTATTTATTCCGATGTGATCATGAATATTTTGCGGAGAAATATCTGTTTCATTTGAACATATAATTCTAAGTTTTTTTAATTGGTTGTTGATTTTATTTAAATCATTACCAAGATAATCAACCAGCATTTGACAGGCTTTTATGTTAATTGAATAACCTTCCATTTTAAGTTGATTAACAATCCAATCTGAAACTTTATTTTCATAAATTTTTTTACAATCTAAGACAATACCAAATTTTTGAATGTTTTTAAATAATTTTTTTCTTTTATCTAGTGTTTTGTATTTATAATTAATAATCAGGACAGTGCTTAACGAAGGGTTTAACATATATTCTGAGAATTTTTCAATTGTTCTTGATAAATCTTGCGCCTCTTTAAGAATAATAACCTGGTATTCACTCATCATTGGATACCTTTTGCAATATGAAATAATTTCGTCTACGTTAGAATCTTTTCCATACAAAACGGTTTGATTGAACTCTTTTTCATTAGCATTTAGTATGCTTTTCTCAAGTATATCTGAAATTAGATCAATATAATAGGTTTCTTCTCCCATTAAAAAATATATAGGTGAGTAAACTTTATTCTTTATTTTAGAAATAGTGCTATTAATTTCTTGTAAATTCATTAATAGTAAATAATTATGTTAAAACTAAATTTTCCAAGCTTTGAATTTAAGCTAAAAAAAAGAGATAATAAAACTTTTATCTTTGACATTTTGAGAAAAAAATTAATTTTATTAACCCCTGAAGAATGGGTTAGACAGCATGTTATTCATTTTTTAGTTTCAACAAAAAACATTTCTGCAACTCTTATTGGTATAGAAAAAAAGATTGTAATTAATAAAATGACTAAACGATTTGATTTAGTTGTTTTTGATAATAATGGTAAATCAAAGTTACTTATTGAATGTAAAGCTCCCTCTGTTAAAGTTGATAAAAAAGTTTTTGATCAAACCGCTATTTATAATAAAGAATTGAACTCAAAATACCTTATGATAACCAATGGTTTGTCTCATCTATATTTTAGATCGTTTAATAATTCTAAAAGCTATACTTTTATAAAAGATTTTCCGCTTTAATGAAAATAGCTGTAGTAATACTAAATTGGAATGGAATTAAACTTTTAAAAGAGTTTTTGCCTAGTGTCGTAAGTAACTCTGATGATAATCCAATTTATATAATAGACAACAATTCAGACGACTTATCTGTTGATTTTATCAAAAAAAGCTATCCTGAAATAAATATAATTTTAAATTCTAAAAATTTTGGATACGCTAAAGGATATAATGTAGGTTTAAAGCAAGTAAAAGAGGAAGTTTATTGTTTGTTAAACAATGATGTTGAGGTTACTAAAGGATGGTTAATTCCGGTTGCAAATGAATTCGAATCAGATAAATCTTTGGCAGTTATTCAACCTAAAATTTTAGATTATAAAAATAAAAACAAATTCGAATATGCTGGTGCTGCTGGTGGGTTTATAGACTATTATGGTTACCCCTATTGTAGAGGTCGAATTTTTGATGCAGTCGAAAATGACAACGGACAATATGACCAAGATATTGATATTTTTTGGGCTTCAGGAGCCAGTTTTTTTATTAAAAGAGAAGTGTTTGAAAAATTAAAAGGATTCGATGAAAATTTTTATAGTCACATGGAAGAGATTGATCTTTGTTGGAGAATAACAAATTTTAATCCAAATTTAAAGAAAAGATTTATTTATAAAAGTGTTGTTTATCACTTAGGTGGCGGATCACTTAATTATAATGACCCTAACAAACTTTTTTATAATATTAGGAATCATCAGTACATGATTATTAAAAACACCAACGCTTCTCAATTATCTCACTTTTTTGATTTAAGATTTTATGTGACAAGGCAATTTAATATATTATTATTTTTTTTTTATTTCATCAACTTTAAGTTTAATTTTACAACAGTATTTTTAAAATTATGGAGCTCTTCAGGTTTTGCTAAAACAAAACTTAAATACTTTTTACTAAAAAAAAGCAATAATAATCCTAAATACTACGTTATTAAGTCAATTGTATACAATTATTTAATTCTTAAAAAAAGAAAATATTCAGAGTTAAATAAGAGTTA
>CAJWFY010000136.1 GCA_913031655.1 uncultured Flavobacteriaceae bacterium | reverse complement strand
GCTATATTTTCAAGTGAAATTCCTTTAGGACATTCTACCTCACAAGCTCCTGTATTGGTACAGTTCCCAAACCCTTCATCATCCATCTGTTTAACCATATTTAAAACTCTATCTGTTGCCTCAATTTCACCTTGTGGAAGCAGAGCATATTGGGATACTTTTGCTGAAACAAATAACATAGCACTTGAGTTTTTACATGTTGCAACACAAGCGCCGCAGCCAATACATGTTGCAGCATCAAAAGCATTATCAGCTTTTTGTTTTTCTATTGGAATCGAATTTGCATCTTGAGTATTTCCAGATGTATTAACAGAAATAAATCCTCCTGCATGTTGAATTCTATCAAAAGAAGATCTGTCTACTACTAAATCTTTAATTACAGGGAAAGTTTTAGCCCTAAAGGGTTCTATATATATTGTTTCCCCATCTTTAAATTTTCTCATATGAAGCTGACAAGTTGTTACCAGTCTGTCAGGTCCATGAGCTTCACCATTAATAAACATTGAACAAGAACCACATATGCCTTCTCTACAGTCATGATCAAATGCCACAGGGTCAAGCCCTTCAATAGTTAGCTTTTCATTTAAAACATCCATCATTTCTAAAAAAGACATATCGGGTGATATTTTATCAATATCGTAGGACTCTATTCTGCCTTTTTCTTTAGAATTTTTTTGTCGCCAAACTTTTAATGTTAGTTTCATAACTATTTGTAAGATCTAGTTTTAAGTTCAATATTTTCATAATTTAATTGCTCTTTATGTAGAACTGCATCACTAGGATTCCCTTTATACTCCCATGCTGAAACAAAAGTAAAATTTTCATCATCTCTTAAAGCTTCCCCCTCTTTAGATTGATGTTCTTCTCTAAAATGTCCCCCACATGATTCTCTTCTTTCTAAAGCATCTTTTGCGAACAACTCGCCTAGCTCTAAAAAATCTGAAACTCTTATTGCTTTAGCTAATGGCTCATTAAAAGAGTCACTTGATCCAGGCACCAATACGTTAGCATAGAAATCCTCTCTTAATATCTTGATTTCTTCAATTGCATTTTTTAATTCATCTGCATTTCTTGACATTCCACATTTATTCCAAATAATTTTACCTAACTTTTTATGATAGTAGTCAACTGTTTTATTTCCTTTAGTTTTTAACAAACTTTCTATTTTTTGTTTTACATCATTTTCAGCTTCTTCAAACTCTATAGAGTCAGTGCTTATAGCTCCAGTTCTAATATCATCAGCTAAATAATCTCCAATAGTGTAGGGTAATACAAAATATCCATCTGCAAGACCTTGCATCAAAGCAGACGCTCCTAATCTGTTAGCTCCATGGTCAGAAAAGTTTGCTTCACCAATAGCAAAACAACCAGGGATTGTAGTCATTAAATTATAATCAACCCATGTTCCTCCCATTGTGTAATGTACAGCAGGGTAAATCATCATTGGAGTTTCGTAAGGGTTTTCATCTACTATTTTTTCATACATCTGAAATAAATTCCCATACTTAGATTTTATAGCCGCCTTACCTAATTCATTAACCACTTTTATATCATCTTCATCTAGACCCTTCAAATGTGCTTTTTCTTTACCATACCTTATAATTGCTGCAGCAAAATCAAGAAAAACTGCTTCTCCTGTTTTATTAACTCCAAAACCAGCATCACAACGTTCTTTAGCTGCTCTTGAAGCAACATCTCTTGGAACTAAATTCCCAAATGCAGGATATCGCCTTTCTAAATAATAATCTCTTTTATCTTCACTTAAATCTATTGGTTTTAACTTGCCTTCTCTAATAGCTTTTGCATCTTCTTTTATTAAAGGCACCCAGATTCTTCCATCATTTCTCAATGACTCTGACATAAGAGTTAATTTTGATTGATGATCTCCTGAAACAGGGATACACGTGGGGTGTATTTGCGTGAAGCAAGGATTGGCAAAATATGCTCCTTTTTTATGAATTTTCCATGTAGCTGAAACATTACTTCCCATTGCATTAGTAGATAGAAAAAATAAATTTCCATACCCACCTGAAGCTATAACTACAGCATGTGCTGAATGACGTTCAATTTTTCCATTAATTAAGTTTCTAGTTATAATCCCTCTAGCTTTTCCATCAACTAGAACAACATCCATCATCTCATGACGATTGAACATTTCAATTTTCCCTCTAGCTATTTGACGATTCATGGCAGAATATGCTCCTAAAAGTAATTGTTGTCCAGTTTGACCTTTTGCATAAAAGGTTCTCGACACTAATACACCTCCGAAAGATCTGTTATCTAATAAGCCTCCGTAATCTCTTGCAAAAGGAACACCTTGAGCAACACACTGATCGATAATATTGGTAGAAACCTCCGCAAGTCTGTGAACATTAGATTCTCTTGAACGATAATCCCCACCCTTAACAGTATCATAAAATAGACGGTGTATAGAATCTCCATCTCCTTGATAATTTTTAGCAGCATTGATTCCACCCTGTGCAGCAATTGAATGAGCTCTTCTTGGTGAATCTTGAAAACAAAATGATTTTACATTATATCCTAATTCAGCTAAAGTAGCTGCAGCAGAACCTCCAGCTAGGCCAGTTCCAACTACAATCACATCGATTTGTCTTTTGTTGGCAGGACTAACTAATCTAATATTATTTTTGTGGTTGGTCCATTTTTCGGAAATTGGACCTTTAGGTACTTTTGAATCTAATTTTGCCATGGCCTAATTATTTAAGTAATGGAAAATGGCTATAAAACAAAACCCAAAAGGAATCCCAATTGCGTATATTTTGCCGATTAATTTTATTGTTGATGTATATTTATTATTTACTCCTAGAGATTGAAAAGAAGAAGAAAACCCATGCAACAAGTGTAGAGACAAAAAGCCAAAAGAAATAGTGTATAAAATAACTTTTATTAAATCTTCAAACTTATGTGTTAATTCGTTATAATATCTATTAGGATCTTCAGGTAAAAATTCGATATACTTATGATTAATTTCTGGAATCCAGAAGTCATAGAAATGAAGTCCAAGAAAAGATAAAACAACTGCTCCTGATATAATCATGTTCCTTGAAACCCAACTAGCATTTGCACTGCCTTTGTATTTAATATATTTTTCAACTCTGGCATTTCTGTTTTGAAAATTTAAAACAAAGCCCATAACAAAATGAAATAAAACTCCTAATATTAAAATAGGTTGCGCTATGAACTGGACTATAAAATTATTCCCCATAAAATGAGACAGCTGATTAAAAGTGGCCTCACTAAAAACAGAAGATATATTAATTATAAAATGTTGAAGTAAAAAAATTATTAAGAAAATACCCGAAAGTGCCATGGATACCTTTCTTAAAATAGAAGACTCTATCACATTACTCATAAAAGAACAGTTCTTATTATAGTAGCAAAATTAAACCATGAATAGTTATAAGACAATAAAAATGAAACTTATTTACTTTATTTGGAATGATTCTGAACCATTATTAATAAAAAGCCTATAATTCCCTTTTTTGAAATAGTATTCGCCATTATCAGATTTTTTCATTTCAAATTTAGTTCTCTTTTTCATTGATTTCATCAACTGAATAGACCTAAGAGCTTCTTTGGAATAATTTAATTCTAAAGAAATTGCCTGAAAACCAGCTTGTAGATCTAATTCTTTTTTTAAAATTACCAAACCATCATTGTTAATCAATTTAAGTTTTGCTGTTTGTTGAATGTTTGAAAAAATATAGAATTTTAATTCTGGCTCATTATATTCTGACCAATTATAAGATCTTGAACCCCAGCGATTAGAATAATTAATGTCATTAATTTTATAAACAATTCCATCTTTATCATTCTCTATTTTATTTAAATAATTATAAATAACTGATAAATCTGTTTTATATATTGACC
>CAJWFY010000135.1 GCA_913031655.1 uncultured Flavobacteriaceae bacterium | reverse complement strand
ACTTAACTGATTGTGCATGAATTGTTTTTGTTGCAGAAACTTTTGCAGCTCCTGTATAACCATTATAAGCAACAACACCTACTGCTGCTAAAATTCCTATGATTGCAACAACCACTAATAATTCAATTAGTGTAAAACCTTTATTTAATTTTTTCATAATTTTTCCTTACTGTTAAAATCTAAAAAAAGTATAGCTTGTATAAAAATTAAAAAAATTACCGAATTTTGGTAGTAATTTACCCAATGATGGCCCCCACGTTGAAAATTGGTGCATACATAGCTAACATTAGGCCACCAATAGTAATCCCCATAAATACGATCATTATGGGCTCAATTAAGCTTGCTAGGTTAGCAACTGCTACATCAAACTCTTCTTCGTAGTATATTGCAATAGAGCCAAACATTTCATCTAGACTTCCAGTTTGTTCACCGACTGATATTAATTGACTAAAGGTTGTTGGGAATATTTTTTCTTTATTAAATAACTCAGTTAAACTTTCTCCTGAAAAAACTCCTTTTTTAATATTTTCTAAAGCTTCGACGACAATCACATTGTCTGTAACTGATTTTGCAATATCTATACTTTCAATTAAATCTACACCTGCTTGATTAAGGTTTCCTAAAACCAAAGATACTTTTGCTAAAATTGATTTTTGAATTAAATTTCCAAAAATAGGAAGTTTCATTACAATACGATGCCAATTTTTTCTCACTTCATAATTTTTTCTAATTAAAAATTTTAAACCAAACACAAAAGAAACTATAAAAACGAGAAGAAAAAATCCACCAGAAGAACGGACAAATTCGCTCATAGCCATAATAACAGCTGTTGGTGTTGGTAATTCATCTGCCATACCCATACCCTCATACATATTTACAAAAGTTGGCACTACATTCATTAACATAAAAATAGTTACCAATATTGCAACTGAAAATAAAACACCTGGGTAGAATAAAGCACTTTTAATTTGTGATTTAATTTTTTCTCTTTTCTCTAAATTAATAACTATTTTTTGTAAAAAAGTATCAAGCTTACCACTAGCCTCACCTGCTTTTATTAAATTTACAACTACAGTATCAAATATTTTTCCATGTTTTTCAAAACATTTTGATAATGCGTTTCCAGATTCTAAATCTTTTTTAATCGTTTGAATAACTTTTTTCATAGGAAGTCCAGATGTCTGACCTTCTAACATTTCTAAAGTGTTTAATACTGGTAGTCCCGCCCTAAGCATGGTTGCAAACTGTTTACAAAAAATCATAATTTCTTGTGGCTTTATGCCCGTACCAAAACTAAATGACATCTTTTCTTTTTTGGTAACAACTTTCTTTTTTTTAGCTTCTTTTAATTTTGTGATAATAACTTTTTGCTCTTTAAGTTTGTGGGCAGCTTCCGCATTATTTAAAGCTTCAATTTCACCCTCAACATATTTGCCAAGTGATATTCCTTTATATTCAAAATTTAGCATTAATTAGTTTGTAGAACTCTTTCATACTCTGCAAAAGAAAGGTCGCCACTTAACAACATATCTTGTCCCATATCTTGCATGGTCCTGAAGCCATTTTTTTTTGCTATGGCGTTTAATTCATTTTGTTGAAGATTGGATAAAATTCCAGCTTTTAACTCGTTATCAATTTCAAGAATTTCATAAATTCCCATTCTTCCTTTGTAGCCAGCGCCACTACATTCCTCACAACCGCTGCCTTTATAAATTGTGGCTCTTGCTGATTGTTCTGGTAAAAAACCAATTGAATTTAATAGTTTGGGGGTAATATTTTCATCTTTTACTCTACATTCTAAACATGTTTTTCGTGCTAAACGTTGAGCCATAATCAGAGTTAAAGCTGCAGATATTAAGTAGTTTGGTGTACCCATATTTTGCAAACGAGTAATTGAGCTTGAAGCATCATTCGTGTGAAGGGTACTAAACACTAAGTGCCCAGTTAATGCAGCCTTTAATGCAATATCAACTGTTGCTTTATCCCTAATCTCTCCAACTAGAATTACTTCCGGGTCTTGACGTAGAAAAGACCTTAGAGCTTCTTCAAAAGTATAACCAATGGTTTCTTTTATTTGAACCTGTCCTATTCCTTCCATTTCATATTCAACAGGGTCTTCAGCTGTTAAAATATTCATCCCTGGTTTATTAATATGTTTTAAAACGCTATATAAAGTTGTTGTCTTACCACTACCCGTTGGTCCTGTAACTAACACCATTCCTTGAGGTGAACTTACGGCTTTAATAAGTTTGTTTAAATCCTTCTCTTCAAAACCAAGTTCGCTTAAAGCCTTATCTCCTGCGTCTTTATTTAAAATCCGCATTACAACACGTTCTTTATTTTTGGTTGGCAAAACCGAGACCCTTAAATCAATTTCTTTAGTTTCAGATTTAAATGTGGAGGCACCATCTTGAGGAACTCTTCGTTCAGCTATATCAAGTTTACTAATTATTTTAATTCTTGCAATAACCCCATCATAATTTTCATATAAAAATTTTGAATATTTATCAATTACTTTTAATATGCCATCTACTCTAAATCTTGTTTGAGCACTACCTCTAAAAGATTCAATGTGAATATCACTGGCACCCATATTAATAGCTTCAGTAATTAATTTATTTCCAAAAACAATTACTTCTGATCCAACTTCAATAATTTCATCTATGTCTTTTTCAAGTTTTTCTACTTTTACATTTTTGTCAGATATTTTTTGTACATTATTTTTATTTAACCTTTCAACAAAATTACTAATATCACTTATGGATGCTGCATATAATTCTGGTTCCATTTGTGTCATTGTTTTTAGATTTTTCATTAAACCTAATTTTGATGCATCTGCTATGGCAATTTTTAAAATGCCATTCCCCATTTCAAAAGGTACTAACAAATTATCTTGAATATACCTTGCATCAATAATTTTTTTGATCTTAGGATCTATTACAGTTTTTTTTAAATCTATAATTGGTAAAGAGTAACTTGATGACAGAAGTTTTAATATTTTAATTTCGTCTGCAAAATTTAATTCAAAAGCAGTTTCTAGTTTTGACTTACCAATTTCTTTGCTAGTTAAGTTAATCTTAGATATTTGTTCAGAGGAAAGAATTGAACCCTCCATTAACATATTTAAAATGTTTTGTTCGCTTGTGGAATCTAATTTGATTTTACTCATCTTAGTCAATTACCCTTGGGGCAATAAAGATTAATAATTCTACTAACTCGTCACTATTATTTTTACTTTTAAATAGATTGCCAATTACAGGAACTTTACTAACCCCTGGAGTTTTACTATTCACATTACTGGTTGTGTTTTTTTTAATACCACCAATTACCACAATATCTCCATCACTTACTAAAAGTTTGGTGACAATTGAATTTGTTTTAATTCCTGGCTCATCTGAGCCTGCAACTTCTACAGGTGAATCGTTATTTACCTGAATATCCAATAATACATTTCCATCTCCAATAATACTTGGTGTAACTGTTAATGATAATGCAGCTTCCTTAAATGCGGTAGTGGTTGTTCCGTCCGCTGTTGTTTGGTAAGCAATTTGTGTTCCTTGTGTAATTGTAGCTTTCTGATTGTTTAATGTGAACACGCTTGGTTGGGAAAGGGTTTTACTTAAGCCTAGGGATTCTAATGCTTCAATTTCAATTTTTAATGCAGACGCACCCATTGATTTTAAAATTCCTATTCCACTTGTCCCTACAATACCTTGATTAGAAATGGTTCCAGCTGCCGCTCCTAAAGTTATTCCTGCTGCAGTAGTTGCAGCATTTCCACCTGATGTCAGACCACTAATAGTTGTACCAGTATCACCTTCTCCCCGTTTGGTCATTGCTCCAACTCTGGCACCTAACGCTTTAGCAAAAGTTGATGATGCATCAATTATAAATGCTTCAATTAAAACTTGTT
>CAJWFY010000134.1 GCA_913031655.1 uncultured Flavobacteriaceae bacterium | reverse complement strand
CATATTTAAAGCTCCAGCTGCACCAGCACCCATGGCAACTGCAAATAAAGAAATAGCTGATGTAGTAAAAGAAACTTGTTCAGGAGCGATTAATAAACCAACCATGCTAGTAAACAAAACAAGAGACATAACTCTTGGTTTCATTAAGTTGAAAAATGAACGTAAACTAAAACTTGAAATAGTTTTAATTTTTTTTAATTTAACTGTTGATTGGATCAATTTATTTTACTTTAGGAAGCTCTTCAAAAGTATGGAACGGTGGTGGTGATGATACGGTCCACTCTAAAGTTGTAGCTCCTTCTCCCCAAGGATTTTGTTGTGCTTTTTTCTTTTTTATAAATGAATAAAGTAAATTAATTAAAAAGATAACTAAACCAACCATAGAAATATAAGAACCTATGGAAGATACATAATTCCAACCTGCAAAAGCATCTGGGTAATCAGCATATCTTCTTGGCATTCCAGCTAAGCCTAAAAAATGTTGTGGAAAGAATATTAAGTTAACTCCAATAAAAGTTAACCAAAAATGTAATTTACCTAAAAATTCTGAATACTCATATCCACTCATTTTACTGAACCAGTAGTAGAAGCCAGCAAAAATTGCAAAAACTGCACCTAATGAAAGTACATAATGAAAATGAGCTACTACGTAGTAAGTATCGTGCAATGCTGTGTCTACACCTGCGTTAGCTAATACCACGCCTGTAACTCCACCAAGAGTAAATAAAAATATAAAACCTATTGCAAATAACATTGGTGTTTTAAAAGTTATAGATCCACCCCACATTGTGGCTATCCAAGAAAATACTTTAATTCCAGTTGGAACAGCAATAATCATAGTTGCTGCTAAAAAATATGCTTTCGTATCCGTATCTAATCCAACGGTATACATATGGTGAGCCCACACAACAAACCCTACAACACCAATTGCAACCATGGCGTAAGCCATTCCTAAGTATCCAAAAATAGGTTTTTTAGAAAAGGTGGAAATTATATGACTTATCATTCCAAAACCTGGAAGAATTAAAATATAAACTTCTGGATGTCCAAAGAACCAAAATAAATGTTGGAATAAAACTGGATCACCTCCAGTCTGTGCCTCAAAGAAAGAGGTTCCAAAATTTCTATCAGTTAGCAACATAGTAATAGCTCCAGCTAAAACTGGTAAAGATAATAAAAGTAAAAAAGCAGTCACTAAAATTGACCATGAGAATAAAGGCATTTTATGTAATGTCATACCTGGTGTTCTCATATTAAGAATTGTTGTAATGAAATTTATTGCTCCTAAAATTGAAGATGCACCAGCAATGTGTAAACTTAAGATAGCTAAATCCATTGCAGGACCAGGCTGACCAGTTTTAGAAGATAAAGGAGGATAAATAGTCCATCCACCACCAATCCCTGTTTGCCCAGGAGGTCCTTCAACAAAAATTGAAGCTATTAATAAAATAAAAGCAGCAGGTAATAACCAAAAAGAAATATTATTCATTCTTGGAAACGCCATGTCAGGAGCACCAATCATAATTGGAACAAACCAATTGCCAAAACCACCAATCATTGCAGGCATAACCATAAAGAAAATCATGATCAAGCCATGGCCGGTTACAAGAACATTGTATAAATGATAATTACCTCCAAGAATTCCATCGCCAGGATGCATTAATTCCATTCTCATTATAACTGAAAAAACTGAACCTATGATGCCGGCTATGATAGCAAATATAAGGTACATCGTTCCGATGTCTTTATGATTTGTAGAATAAGCCCATCGCTTCCATCCTGTTGGATTGTGATGACCGCTGTCTGATTGTTCTCCGTACATAATTAATTTAATTTTTTAATTTCTTTTTTTGCTACTTTAATATTTGAATTTGTATCTTCTAGTGCAAATTTTTGTTTAGCATCGTTTAACCAAGTAGCATACTCATCTTCTGTTACTACATTAACTGTGATCGGCATGAAGGCATGTTTTATTCCACATAACTCTGAGCATTGACCATAAAAAGTTCCAGTTTTTTCTGCTTTGAACCAAGTTTCATTTATTCTTCCAGGTATGGCATCTCTTTTAACACCGAAAGAAGGTAGCGCCCAAGCATGCAATACATCGTTTGCAGTAATTAAAACTTTTACTACTTTATTAACTGGTACATAAATTTCGTTATCAACCGTAAGTAATCTTGGTTGGTTGGCTTTAAGATCTTTTTCATCAACCATATAAGAGTCAAAGCCTATATTTTCATCTGGATACTCGTAACCCCAATACCATTGATAACCTACCGCTTTGATTGTTACATCTGCTTTAGGAATTGTATCTTGTTCGTATAAAAGTTTGAACGATGGGACTGCTAAGACTATTAAAATAAGACAAGGAATAAGTGTCCATAAAACTTCTATTGTTGTGTTGTGACTTGTTGTTGAGGCAACTTTATTTTTTGAAGCTCTAAATTTTACACAAGCATATAAGATTAAAAATAAAACAAAAACTGTAATTGCTGTAGTGACTGGTAACAACATATAATCATGAAACCAAACAATACTTTCCATGCCTGTAGATGCTGGGTCTTGAAAGCCTAGCTGCCAATTTTTTGGTTGATCGGCAAGCACTGAACTAGAAGTCAAGAATAGAAGACTTATTATTTTAAAAATGTTTGTCATTGAGGTTTATATATACGTTCTAAGCTATTTAACAATTTCAAATAATGCGACAATTAATGGTTGTTATGAATATAGTTAACAAGAGAAATTGCACTTATTACTGCTGTATCTGCACGAAGTATGTTCTCGGAAAGTGTGAAAGGGACTGTCTCTGGTTTTGATAGAATTAGTTCACGTTCTGCAGGTGAAAAATCACCCTCTGGTCCAATTAGAACACTAGCTTTTTTGCCTTGTCCTAGGTCTTTTGAACTTAGCTTATGTTTAGAGTTTACGTCAGCAAAAAATAATTTTTCATCTTTCGAGATGTTATTAATAAAGTCTTTCAATTTAATTATTTGACTTAGATCAGGTGTGTTTAATTGGTTGGACTGTTCAGTCGCCTCGATAATAATTTTATTAGCTCTCTCAAAATTTAAATCTTTAACCTCAGTTCTGTCTGAAATGATTGGGGTAATTTTTCTCACTCCAAGCTCTGTTGCTTTTTGTAAAATAATTTCCATCGGTGTTTTTTTAACTAAACATATAGCTAGTTCAATATTTGAGATTTTTGAAGGCTCTTTAACTTTATTTAAAAATTTAACTTCCACTTTATCTCTTTCAATAGAAATAATTTCACTTAACCACTCACCTTCTTTATTAAAAAAATTAATATTAGATCCTTTCTTTAATCTCATTACATTAACAATATAATGACTATGCTCTCTAGAAACTAAACTAGTAGAATTTTCAACTATACTTTTCACATAGTGCAATCTTATATTATTCATAATTTTAAATTAACTAATTCTATCTTCTTCAAAATTTTTATTTAATTTTAAAGATATTGTTCGAGTATTTTTTTTATTCCAATCAGAAAATGATTTAAGTATAGGCATAACTGAAAATCCAAATTCCGTAAGAGAATATTCAACTTTCGGTGGCACTACTTGATAAACTTTTCTGTTAACTATTCCGTCTGTTTCTAGTTCTTTAAGTTGTTTGGATAACATCTGTTGAGTTATTGTTTTTAAACCTTTCTTAAGTTCACCAAATCTAATTATTTTATTATTTAATAAAGAAAAAAGAATTCTAATTTTCCATTTACCTCCAAGAAAATAGATAGCTCTTTCAGCTGGACAATATATTGTATTTTTCATGGTATGATTTTATATACTAGTATGATTAATTTGAGTTATTGCATTATTGGTAACAAAGCACTAAATATAAGTCAATTAAGTTTAATTATTAAAAATTAATTTTAAAGGGTAATAATGAAAAAAGGAATAAGAGCAGGAGAGGCTCCAATAGGAGTAGA
>CAJWFY010000133.1 GCA_913031655.1 uncultured Flavobacteriaceae bacterium | reverse complement strand
ATATTAATTTTTATAATGCTATTGATATAGCTGGAATTGGAGGTAAAATGAAAGTTTTAGATTTTTCATTTGATATTAATGAAAGGTATACATTTTGGAGTGGTATTACTGGAGGATTATTTTTAGCTCTTTCATATTTTGGAACCGATCAGAGTCAGGTCCAAAGGTACCTCTCCGGAAAATCTGTTAGAGAGAGTCAATTAGGTTTGATGTTTAATGCAGTACTAAAAATTCCTATGCAATTTTTTATTCTATTAGTTGGTGTAATGGTTTTTGTTTTTTTCGAATTTAATCCAGCTCCAATTAATTTCAATCCTCAAGTTGTTGATTATTTAGAGCAAAGTAAAGATCCTTATTACCTAACTCAAAAAGAGAGTTATTTAAAAATTAAAAATGATAAAAAGAAATTACAATATAGTTATGTGAAATCAAAAAGTGATGGGAATAATACACTTCAAATTAAAAATAAAATTATTGAATTACAATTCTTAGAGAAAACAAGCAGAAATAATATTAAAAAAATAATAACTGAAAAAAATTCAGACTTAGAACCCAATGATAAAGATTATGTATTTATTTATTTTATTTTAAACTTTTTGCCAAAAGGTATCATAGGCTTACTTCTAGCTGTTATATTAAGTGCTGCTATGTCATCTACTGCTTCGGAATTAAACGCACTATCTACTACAACAGTAATAGATCTCTATAAAAGAAATCACAAAGAAATTAAAAGTGAAACACATTACTTAAAGGCATCTAAATGGTTCACTATTATGTGGGGAATTATTGCTATAATTTTTGCAAGTTTCGGAACTTTATTCGAAAATTTAATTCAATTAGTAAATCTTATTGGTTCAATATTTTACGGGACAATTTTAGGAATATTTTTAGTTGCGTTCTTTATTAAAAAAGTTAAGGGAAATGCGGTTTTTTATTCAGCTTGTATTTCTCAAACTCTTATATTTTTGATATACTTTTTAAGCACAGTAGGTTATTTATGGTTAAACTTTATAGGAGCTTTTTTTACAATAATATCGGCCATTATAATTCAAAAAATGACACGAAAAGTTTAGTTAGCTTGAATAAAATCTAAAGTTTGTTTAAGAGTTTTGATCGAATCCGTAATTTTAGTTTTTTTAGCTAAACTTAAACCAAGAATAGCAGCCTCTTCGGCAATAATTTTGTTTCCATAAGCAAAGTAAATTAAAGCTTTTTGATTTAACATCCAGTATGGAATTTCATCTCTAAGCTCAAAACACTTATCAATCCAATATTTAGATAATTTAATATCAAGATTTTCTTCTAAATAAAAAACAGCTGCTTTATAATAATCTTGAGAACTAGGATTGTTTTTTAAAGTTTTTTCGACGTCAAAAATCACCTTAGTTTTAGTTAATGTATTTATAGAAAAAGAAACTATTGTGTTTTCCCAGAAAAAATCTAATGAAGCCCCATTATTATCTAAATTATTTAATGCAATTGTGAAGGTTTTAACTTGAAAAGGAAGATTATTCGCAGGAGACGTAGTTGTTAACGCTACAAGATTTTTATCCCAGACAGATGGAAGACCCCAATTATCTGTTTTTTTATAAAATATTAATTCCCAAGAGTCAAACGCTGGTCTAGTATATATAGAGTAAGTTCCTTTTTTAATTCTAGTGCTGTCTATCATAACATCTCCACTAAAAGTTATTTTAGAATTTTGATTAGCTCCTGTCCTCCACAATTCATTATAAGAAATTAGACTTCCAAATATTTTTCTTCCTTTCATAGATGGTCTAGAGTATTCAATAGTTATATCGACCAAACCAACTTTTTGTTTAGTATTTGAAAAAGGACTAGGTTGAGGAGTTTGAATTTGAGAAAAAGAAATAAAAAAAAATAATAAAAAAATTGATGAAGTAATAAAATATTTTTTCATAATAAGTTTTTTAGATAAACAAATCTATTAAATCTATTTAAATAAGATTACTATAATAATTAAAAGAGTTAATTTTGATTTATAAATAAAAAAATTGAAAATATACCAACTTAAAACAAAACAAAAACTACCTATTTCTGTAGATAAAGCTTGGAGTTTTCTTAGTGATCCCAATAATCTAAAAGAGATTACGCCAGAGAAGATGAATTTTAGAATATTAAGTGGAGCTGATAGGTCTATATATGCAGGCCAAATTATTCAATATAAGGTTACTCCAATGTTAGGAATCACTACAAAATGGGTGACAGAAATAACTCACGTAAAGGACAAAGAATATTTTGTAGATGAACAAAGATTTGGCCCTTATTCTTTATGGCACCACAAACATTTTATAAAAAAGATTGAAGGAGGAGTAGAAATGGAAGATATAGTTGATTATAAAGTTCCTTTTGGGATATTGGGACAGATAGCACATGTATTATTTGTTAAAAATAAATTAAAACAAATTTTTAAATACAGAGAAAATAAATTAAACAAACTTTTTGGAAAAATTTGATTATGAAAAAAAATATATTATTTATAGGTGGATCTAGCGGAGTTGGACTGGAAACAATTAAGTTATTACACGAAAAACATAATTTGATTGTAGCGTGTAGAACAGAAGAAAATCTAAGTAATTTAAACGTGAAATATTTAAAATTCGATGTCTTGAACGATGAGTTAGATATTGATGAAATTCCTGAAACATTAGATGGGTTCGCATACTTTCCAGGAAGTATAAACTTAAGACCTTTTAGAGGATTAAAGCTTAGTACATTTGAGGAAGATTTAAATATCAACTTTTTATCAATGGTTAAAACATTACAAAAAGTTTTAAATAATTTAAAAAAATCCACTAGTTCAAGTGTAGTTCTTTACAGCACAGTAGCAGTTAAGGTTGGAATGCCGTTCCATAGTAGTGTAAGTGCTTCAAAAGGCGCAATTGAGGGCTTTTCTAAATCTTTAGCTGCAGAACTAGCTCCAAACATTAGAGTTAATGTAATAGCCCCTTCTCTAACCGACACACCAATGGCTAGTAGGTTTCTAAACAATGACCTTAAAAAAGAAAAAGTGAGTGACAGACACCCACTAAAAAGATATGGTCAGGCAAAAGACATAGCAAATTCAACTGCCTTCTTGTTAAGTGATGAAAGTTCATGGGTTACTGGGCAAATACTAGGAGTTGATGGTGGAATGTCTACATTAAACACCTCTAATTGAACGATAAATTGGTAATTTTTTGGTTTAGAAGAGATCTTCGTTTAAACGATAATACCGGATTATATCATTCTTTAAAAAACAACTCAAAAGTATTACCAATTTTTATTTACGATAAAAACACTTTAACTAGACTTAACGGTACTGATCATAGACTAGATTTTATTGAGTCTTCAATAAATGATATTAATGTAATATTAAATAAAAAAAAAAAATCTTTATCAACCTTTTACGGAAATCCATTAGATGTTTTTTCTAAATTAATTAAAAAGTATAATATTTCTAAAGTGTATACCAACACAGATTACACTCCTTATTCAATTCATAGAGATTTTAAAATAAAAGAGTTGCTTGAATCAAAAAACATAGAATTCAAAAGCTATAAAGACCATGTTTTATTTGAAAAGTCTGAAGTAGTCAAAAATGACAACACACCCTATAAAGTTTACACCCCATATTCAAGAAAATGGTTGTTAAAAATGTCAGAAACAAATATTGAGTATTTCAACTCAGAAGAAAATTTAAAAAATTTATGGGTTGGAGAAAATGAACATATTACAATTGAAGAAATTGGTTTTAAAAAAAACAGATTAAAACCATTAGAATTAAATTTATCAAACCGAGTTATCGAAAAATATGAAGAAACTAGAAATTTCCCATCAATTAATGGTACATCAAAAATCGGATTACATTTAAGGTTCGGTACAATTAGTACTAGGGAAATGATTAAAAAAGCTAAATTATCTGAAAACATAACGTTTTTAAAAGAGTTAA
>CAJWFY010000132.1 GCA_913031655.1 uncultured Flavobacteriaceae bacterium | reverse complement strand
TCAATTAGTTGATTGTGTTCTTCTGTTTTTGTTTCAACATTTGTATAAAAGTCTTTTAATTCTTCAATTGATTCTTGAGCCGTTTTAAAATTATATAGCATGTATTGAATTGCAAATTTAAATTGAAGATTTCCTTTAAATTCATTAAATATTTTATCTTTTATGTTTTCTAACTCTGAGAGGCTAACAGATTCTTTCGATGTTATAGAATGTTCATTTTTCAAAATAAATAAGATGAACAACTTTAAATCCAATTCAATAGAGTTTGATTTAGTTTCTATAAGAGAGATTTCGTCCCTAATTTGGTTTAATTTTACAATATGTATGGATGAGAAACTATTTATATCAATAAGGTAGGATATGAGTTTAGTAACATGATTTAATTTCTTTGTACTTATTAAAAAATTATTAAAGCCTACTAATTTATCTTCTTCTTCTTGCTTAACTAACCTAACCACAACCTCTAAAATTAATTTCTCGGCAATTTTTAAATAGGTATCATTTATAAGCAAGGATGACAGTCTTCTAATGATAGATAAAATCTCCTCAACGCTATATTTGTGAGGGTTTTCTATAATAGTGTTTTGTAATTGTAAGTATCGTTTATTATACTCTTTTATGATTTGTTTATCACCACCATTATCATCTTTATTAAAATAGGATTTTATAGAACTAATAATTCGTTTATCCTTAAATTTATAAATATTATCTTCTTCTGAGATATCAATTAACAGATTGTCTTCAACTACCTTTTCCAGGAACCCTAAAACATCTAATAGCTCATATCCCCAAACCTGGGTTAATATATCTGCGTTAAATTTATTTCCAATTGTTGAGGCACTTTCTAAAAGGCGTTGCCACTTTTGGTCATACTGATCAATAATAGTATGATAAAAGCTATCTACTTCCATGTCATTTGGCAAACTATCACTGTCTATATTTGCGGTCAGTAGATAGCCACTTGGGCTATATTTTAAAATACCATCACTAATCCATTTTTCAAGAGTTTTAAAAATGTAAAGGGGGGTAATTTGCCCTAACATATTTTTTTCTTTTATTGAATTATTTAAAAGTGAGTTAATTTCAGCTAGAGAGTTGTTTTGTATCTTAAATTGATTGTCTTGCTTGCTCAAATGCTTTACAAAGTCTATGGTATTAAAGTTGCTGAAATTTAAAAGTTCTTCCACTTTAAATTTAAAAGAAGAATTTTTATTTAGATCATTTGTTTTTGTTATTAATTCACTTAAAGAGGGTCCTCGATAATCAAATAAGCTTTCTTCTCTAATGGATAAGATGATACACATGTTTCCTCTGAGGAATTTATTTCTATTAATCATTTCAATAAACTTCATTAGGAATGCATAACTCTCTGGATCGATCCAATGAAGATCCTCCATAACAAAAATTGTTTTATTTTTTCTACTTTCTAATTTATCAATTATTTCAATACACATTTCTGAAATTGATCTTTCTGTATTTCTTTCATAATCTCCAATAAATGAGGCATCGATATCCATTATAGCAGCTCCTATGTTTACTGCCTTACCCATAGACTTCTCCATTTTTTCACCACGATTGGTAAACTCTTCAATCTTAAGTAATTCTTTAAATCCTTCCAGAAAAGGCTCATAAGAAATGGCGTTTTCTCCTTGTAGTTCATCACAGTCCCCATAATACCAGTCCCACCCACTATCTTTAAATAATTTTTTTACTTCTAACAAGCCTCTGGTTTTTCCTATTCCACCAGGTCCTGATAAGATCATTATATTTAATTCCGTATTAGACATAGAATTTACAATTTTATTGAAAATAGCGTCTTTTGGATTCAATAACTCTGTAATGTATGGGACGTTACTAAGTAGTGTTGTATTACTAGATTGATTTAGGTTGTTTTCATAGGTTTTATTTAAATAATACCCTATCACGTAGTGTGCTATTGAGAGCGGAAGAATAACAGCAATACTTAAACCTAAGTTTGCTATTGTAAGGCCTTTTAGTATTATTGAGTTAAATAATAGCAGGGCTATAATTCCTAGTATAAGACCATAAACACCTTGTTTTTTTAAAGCACTATTGTTGCTAACTGAAGAAAATTGGAAGTAGGATCTAGCTAATAAGTCACCAATTAATAAAGTAATTCCGATTAAAAGAAAATGTTCGGTTATTGGGTAGGTGTCAAACTGAATAATATAAAAAACAAATAATGGGAAGTAAGTAGCATATAATGAGGTGTTAGCAAAATAACGGTATCCTTTTACAGTGTGGAACCCATCTAAATCCATTCTGTTTACAAAGTAAAGATTAATTATAGTTGGAATAATACTCATCCCTATGGTGATTGAGAACAACCAGAATTTTGCAGAAAATTCTTCAAAATGTTCCTCTGCACTGGGCATTAAATAGGAAATAGAATAAATTAAAATAAATGAAAAGATTAACGGTACAATAAAACTTATTGCTACAAATTTTATTTTATCGATAAATAAATTTAATAAATCCTTAATTATACTATCGCTACTGTTAAATATTCTTTTTAATTTTTGATTTAAAAAAGAGATGAAAGCTATTAATAGAATAGATTTAATAATCAGTAATAGTATATAAATAATACTAAAAGAACGTTTGTCTATGTTAAATCCTCTTGTGAATATTGGTTCAGTAAACCCTTGTAGGGTGTGGTATGTATAAAATTCTGATTGGACCAGCCATATAGAGTTATCAATAACATCCAAATCATTTACATTAAAAATACCCAGTCTATCTAAGTTTAATTTCTCACAGAGTAATGAAACAGCTTCTTGATCAACATTTCCGTTAATTAGATTGGTGGCAGTACTTTTTCCTAAAATCTCTTCTAATTCGTGTTTAGGTATTATGTAGTGATTGGTTTTTTTTAGAAGTATTTGGTTTACAATTTCAAACATTTCATCATCACAAGAGTTTCTTACTAAAATTGATGAAATATTAGTGCCTGAAATGGGACCATTTTGAACCTTTGGGTATTTGGAGCTTAAAAGTTTTTCCAGGCTGGCATCGTAAGCATATTCTATTGGGTCATCGGCAAAACCCATATACTTTGGAAATCCATTAAAAAAAGGAAATAATTCTATTTTATGATTTATGTTTTGATCGCAGGTTGCTAATGTTAAATTAATTTTTTCTTTAAAATCAAGTGCGTACTTATTTGAAGGGTCAATTGATAAAATAGAATCACAGTAAGATTTATTTAAATTTAAGTAGAATTTACTATTATCAATCTGTCTTGTTATGTAATCTAAAGATGAGACATGGTTTTTAAGTCTTTTAATTTTTAAGGAATCAATTTCTTGGTTAGCCCATGAGAAGTTTGTTAACAATAAAAACAATAGGATTAGGCTTTTTGAGTATTTCATTTAAAGATTGTAAAGTTTATTGGCTAATAATCTATATATTAACACCTCAATTTATTAAATATATTTAATAAATTGCAAAATACAGTATAAATATTTACTACATATGAAAATTATATACATTGACCTAGATGGAGTGGTTGCCGATTTTGAAAAAGGAAGAAAAAACCACCCATTATCTTCCATCACCCCCTACATAGGCAGACCAGATAAATTACCAGGAGTTTATGAAGATTTAGAACCTATACCAGATGCTATAGCATCGGTAAATATACTTTTAAACCACAAAGACTTTGATGTATATTTCTTGTCTACAGCCCCCTGGGATAATCCAGAGGCATGGATGCATAAAAGATTATGGGTTGCTAAATACTTTAACGAAAAATTAATTAGAAAAAGATTAATTTTATCTCATCACAAACACCTTTTGATTGGAGATTATTTAATTGATGACAGAAGGTTTAATGGAGCTTCTGAGTTTAAAGGGGAGTGGTTGCATTTTGGATCAGAAAACTTCAGAAATTGGGGGGAAATACTAAACTATTTAAAGATAAAAACATGATTGATCCTAAAAATCAGATGTTAAATGATTTAAATGCTAGC